>JAUVKT010000092.1 GCA_030596125.1 Bacteroidales bacterium
AGAAGTGGAAAAATCATATGCGTAGTGTTCACAAATAGTTTCATCGGAACCTGCATCAGCAACAGAAGTTTCTATCACCGTATGTTCATGGATGGTATCTTTATTACATACGCTAAGGATGACGGTATATGTTCCGAAATTTGGATAAACGTGTGTTACATTTCTTCCGGTATCCTGTGGTGAACCATCCCCGAAATCCCAGATCCATTCGGCATAGGAAACGAGATCTCCCTGTCCATCGAAGAAAACGGTATCATGCTCACAAGTGGGGGAGGGAGAGTGGCTAAAGTCTATATTCGGATCAGTGATGTGCCTGGGATATTCTATAGAGTCTACACAGCTAAACGCATTGAATACGAGTAGTTTAACAATATAAGTTCCCGGAGTAGCAAAGGCATGCATTACGTTTTGTCCGTTAGCGATATTGCCATCTCCGAAATCCCACTGCCAGCTTGTGATGGCACAATTGGCTGTACCCTGGAAGAAGATGCTGTCGAACACACAGGCTGAATCAATGGGAGTGCTTATATAATCCACAATGGGAACCGTATCAACGGTAAGTATCATGTAATTGGTATCGTTGCCGCAGGGGCCTGAACCATAGGCTATGAGTCCAAGGCTAACAGCTCCCAGTTCTGTTGGATCGGTAGTATAGATAGGTTTTACAATGAAGGGATCACTAAAGGTTCCTATGCCTCCGAACCAAAGAACAGAATCGGCACTGATAACCGAGGGATTGGTAGATGAATTGAGAAAATCCCACGCATCCCCCTGGCATACCGATTCATCCGAACCGGCATCTGCCACAGTAGCCGGGATGACGGTCAGGAATACTGAGTCGGTATCAAAACAGGTGACATTCCACACTTCAACAATATACAGTCCGGTGGTATCCGGATAAATGATCTGTGTAGTATCACCTGTATTCCATAAATAGCTGTCGAAACCTGCGCCGGCATCAAAAATTGCTGTGTTGGTCCCATCCCAGCATATAGTGGTATCAGGTCCGAGATCGGTATCTGGCACAGCCGCAACGTAAATGGTTACTGTATCTGCTGCAAAGTTCCCTAATGTATCAAATACCATCACCCAGTATGTGGTCGTATCAGTTGGGGAAACCGGAACAAGCGGGTTAAAAACTGTTGGCCCATGGCCCCAGACGACATTCTGATTGTTGGAGCAAAAGATCATCACCTCGTCCAATCCCCAGGTATCCCATCCTTCACCACTGGTAGTATTTTGATAAAACTGGAATTTTGTTGCTGTTGTAACAGCTGCTAATGGAATGGGGCAAACATATTCATGCCACCAGAAAATACTGTTGGTATCATAGCGTTCCGGTGGGTGGACCCATCCTCCGAAATCAATGCAAGGCCAGTAGCCACCACTTCCCGGAATGGTAGTAACAAAAGGACTGTTTAGGTTGTTTATTCCTACAGGATATATTGCTGTGTCCGGGAAATTAGTCCAGTTGGCACCATCATCAATTGAATAAGCTAAGTTAACTCCCTCTTCCCAATCATCAGGATCTTCACAATCCCCATTGCCATCTTGTCGGCCATAACGCATCCAAAATCTAATCTGGCAATTTCCAATTGTTATGTCAAATGAATCTGTAATAATTGCTCTGAAAGATGATGCTGTTGCCCCAACCCACATATAAGGGCCATTTGGACCATCCCCGGCTCCCAAATGTTCTTCAGGACATCCTTTAACCGGAAATGATGGATTAGCTGAAGCAGAGCTCCAACCCACCCCAAGTCCGGCTTCAAAGCCATTATTCATAAATACATCACAGGACCCTTCTGATTTAAGGTAGACCGAATCACCCATGCAAATGGTGGTATCGGCAGATGGCCTTGTGATAACAATTGCACATTCCTGGCTAAGGGCCAGGCCTTGAACAAATAAAAATGCTATGAAAGAGAGGAGTATTTTTTTTGTCATCTTTTGTGGTGTTGTGGGTATAAATCCCGCCCCGAACTTTCGGGACTGCCTTATCATTTATTATTTTTAAGTGTTTCCCCAATCCTATATCATCAGCGGAGAAACATAATAGTATAACATGCTAATTAGCAATTATTTGCTCTATACAGATACATACTTATTGTGCAAAAAAGCCCTTAAAATTAAGGAAAAAACTAACAAAATCCTATTATATAGCTGTTTTTAACAATGACTTACTCAATATAAGCAGACGGGAGGATTGGATAATTAGTTGCCTGTTAAACTGCAAAACTGTTAAACTGTTAAACTGTTAAACTGTTAAACTGTTAAATTGTTAAATTGTTAAATTACTGACTTTCTCACAGTCTCTGACTCTCTGACTCTCTGACTCTCTGACTCTCTGATTCTCTGACCCTCTGACCCTCTGACCCTCTGACCCTCTGACTCTCTGACCCTCTGACTCTCTGACTCCCTGACCCTCTGATTCTCTGACTCTCTGACCCTCTGACTCTCCTTTTTTAATAGTACCTTAGCAAATAATTCATGATACTTATGAAACGATTGATCTATAGTCTGGCACTGGTCTTCCTCCTGGCATCCTGCGACCAGGTGATATTTCCGGAACCACAACCTGAGAAAGTTAAGCCACTGAAAGAAATCCCAGGGGAATTGCAGGGCGTATTTTTAGACCACAACGGGGACTCGCTCTTTGTGTATGAACATTCCTTTTCATATTACACCGATGAATTTACGGCTATGAAAAACGTATATCTGTCCGATTCAGCAGTGCTGAAAAAGTATCAGAAAAAGTATTTTTTCAATATGATGATACGGGTCGATAAAGAATCATACTGGTTAACTTATATACTTGAAACCCATGATCAGGGGAATGAAATGGATGTATATACCATGGACCCGGGGGATATTGTTAAACTGGCAAAACTCCAGGAGATCACTTCCAAAATCAAGGATATCGAAGAAGAGCCTGCATACTATCTATTCGACCCTAAAAAGAGAGATTATAAGAAGATCATCGCAGATACGATTTTTACGAAGGTGATTGGTTTTAGAAAAATTTCTGCCTGGGAATAAGACGTAGGTATTGGATTGGGTGTTAGGCCCTTCGACTTCGCTCAGGACAAGTTGTTGGGTGTTCCACCTTCGCTACGCTACGGCGGACACAGTGGGTTGATGCATTGAAAGTGCTGTACTGTAAATTGCAGACAGGATTTTGCTTCGTTTCATCTCTGCATCTGAGAAAAGATAGAGTGCTTTTTAAAAATGAGTACAAAAACGATACTTAGGGGTTTTCTCCCTTCTGGATTTCGCTTTGCTTCATCCCTCCGGTCGAAATGACAATACGTTTTTTGGAGGGAGGGGGGGTGCAAGGTCGCGCAGCGCGCGACCTTGCGCCCCCCTGTTTTATAAACAATGGTGTCATCTCGAAAGGAGCGGAGCGACTGAGAGATATCTTATCTCTGCACCGGATCGATCCTCGGATCTTTCTCCTTTACCGGCGTAGCTTTATGCTGTGTGCGGGCTTCATGTGGTACACCTGCAGTTAAACCAAAATCTGCTGATTTACCATATAGTTCGGGATGTATATATCTTCCTTTTTCAAGTGCTCCCTTAACTACTTCAACTTCGATGCGGTTTTCCTGTGCCCAGGCATCATTTCTAATACCGGTTACCTGCCAGCTGACCTTCACATTGGGCTTGTCGGTTTGTATGGTGAATTGGTTACCTGAGACCTCTTCTTTCACGATGGCTTGTGCAAACTCACCGATCACGCACAGTTGATACCTGAAGTCAATATTAAGCACCTCAAAATATGAAGGCAGTTCCACTACTGCAAAACCACTACCATCTGTACGCACGTTTCCATTATACACATTCATCATATCCGGGCTTTCAACGAAACTGTGTACCAGGTATTGGTTTGCCGGATCCTGGGGGTGGTCGATCTTGAATGAACCACCTGATTTTGAAAGTGTTCCTAAGATATGAACGTCACCATTGAAATAACCTGCATAGTTAGAACTGCCGCTTCCATCATCATCACCATATATGCCAACATTATAACCTGCACCCGTTCCGGCCATACCTACTCCATATACCCCATAATTGTTATTGCTACCTCCGCCACCTTCTCCGAATACACCTTCATTGTACATGGAGCTGGTTGAATTGGAGTGTCCCATGACTCCGCTGGAAATATCACTGGTATTGTTTTCTGAGAAGCCGTATATAGCGGGAGAAAGCATTTGTCCCGGGCTGTACATATTGCCGAGGTCACTGCCCATTACACCTGCGGAATTTTCATCCGTAACATGAAATCTAACCAGAGGGTCAGTCATATTCACACCTACGAGGTTATCCTTCCAGGCCATGGTCTGGCTGCCGTTTTCAAACATAAATACTGCCTGTGTGGGTGGATTCCAGTACAACCAGGCAACATCAGCCCCGCCTTCCTGCATCCAGAGGCCTGAATTGCCGCTGGCATCTGCCTGGAAGTAAGATTGGGTACTGCTAATGCGGGCAACGGCAGGATCAGAGGGGGCATCAATGTGTAATAATTCATCCGGACTGTCAGTTCCAATCCCGACAAAGCCAGCATTAAAATAGATGTCAGGCGGGTTAGCCGACCAGAGGCTGCCACCGCCACCGCCTGCATAAAATGCATATGGCACTGTAGCCATTTTACTTTTACCCATATCGATATAGGCCGTGCCGCCATTGGGATCGATCTCTGTCTGGACGTAAATATCACCGCTGGCCCAGTTGATGCCGGCAAAACTGCCGAACAGCACTATGCCGTCACCGATCATGAGATGGAACAAACCATATGAATTTGTCAGGGGAGTATGCCTTTCTGAATATATAAGGGTTCCCGGCAAAGGGCCTTCCAGTACCGACATGCGGACACCGATGCTTGTGTTGGCCAGGGGAATTCCGCTTCCATCACGTGCCATACCCTGGTAATCGATAAGCTGCGGTACCTGTCCGCTTGCAAGCAGGCTTATTGTAACACCTGCAACGAATAATAATAATTTGATCTTTTTCATAACATTATTTTTTTGTGTTAATTCCTGATTAATTTAATTGACTCGTAACTCTTGGTGTTAGCGTTTTCTATGATCACCATAAGGTTATACATGCCCGGTGCCAGATCACTGAGGTCAATGACTTCCTGAAAGATTGTGGCCTGTCCGGGTATTTTTTTGCTTATTAACATTTTGCCGCTGAAATCGTACAATCTGTAACTTAAACTTGAGGATTGTTCAAATTGAACATCGAGGCGAATGTTGTCACTGCAAGGATTTGGATACACCTGGAAAATGCTTTCCATGTTTACTTCCTCCACGGATACCAATAGGTCATCGAATTGCTGGAAACCGGCACTCAAAATGACCGTTGGTTGGTAGGATGTTGCCACGGGGTCTGCCTGACCAATGGTCCAGGAGACATGCATGGCAGCCGATTGGTAATTGCCGCCACCGGCAGAAAATACATGTCTGGAAAGCTCCTGGGAAGTACCCGTATAAGCCAGCGAAACAGCAATTACAATGAGTAATAGTTTTAAATGTTTCATAATATTATAAATGTTTTGTTATGGAAAAAGTTACGATCTGGAAGTACTAGAAGGAATATCGGGCCCGACACCCATTCCTTAAAGAGGATGGTAAATGTACGAACAATATTCTCTAAATGCAAATTTCGGTGATTAGAAGAGGACGGGGCTGATAATTTTGGATGTTGGATAAGTTTTAAGTTTGAGTCCCCTCCGAAAAGTATTAAACTATAAATATTGCCACGAAGACACCAAGACACTGAGATTCACAAAAAACAATTTCTTTTCTGTAAGGTCTTTCATTTGTCTGCGACTAAGTTGGCAACGAAATTAATTTTAACAATTAATAATTTACGCAATGAAACAAATGAAAAAACATACAAAACACGCTGCAGTTATATCAGGAACCCTCGTTACCGGACTGCTTGCCGGTCTTGCAGCAGACAATGCAAATGCCAATGATCTGTTCGATTATACAACACTTGGAAGTGGGTGGCCAATGGGGCCGGATCGTAAAAGAGGCCACTGAACGTTGTCCCGTTCATGCTCTTTACTTTGTTCATTTTAGGCCCGGGGCGTATCAGTGTTGACCATCTGATCGGCAGTTTGCGGGGTAGCGGGACTTCTATCTTCTCTTATTTATCAGGCAGGGGCGGGTTAAGCGGTTCCAATTCTTCATCCACTTCTATGTAATCTGCGGGAACAATGAATACGGATGGATTAACATCCCATTTCTGTATATTTTCCAGTTGCATATATGCGTTCTCTGAAAAGTGGCCTTCAATCCTGACAGGAAATTTAAGCTTTTCGGAAAACCATTGGGTAAAAAGCTTCTGATCGCCTTGGTAGAGCTCTTTTTTTATGCATTCATAGCCGGCGATTGTTTCAGTTCCAATGACTTTTTCTTCACCGTTTTTTTTATAATTGTTGTATGCCTGCACGGGATCATTCATACTGCTCATCATGCCATCGCATGAGGTATAATGTACCATTTTTTCGTCAGTGTTCAAAATAGCCGTCTGGTTAATTCCGGGGCTTACGATCACCACACCGCTTATTTCGTCTTCAGAAAATGAGTAACAGTACTGATCCAGGTTTGAATAAACCCTGTATATTTTTTCACTACCGGAAATGCTGTTATACATTTTCGCCTGCCATTGGCCTATACCGGTAAACGGGATCAATAATAAGAGCATCACAAGCATGTACCTCTGAAAATTCCTGTTAGGATTGGATATTGTCTTTTTCATGTGGACGGATCTTAAGGTTATTAAATTTTCGCAATAAGTAAAAAGAATTTCTATTCAAAGATACAGTAAATTAAAAGTGTTTCAAAATATGCCTTCCTGTTTAATTGCACGCAGCCGGTAATCCTTTTTTCTAAAAAAGCATTGATTATTTCAAGATTTTATTTATTTTTGCACAGCTTTTTAAAAACATCTTCCTCCTTAGCTCAGCTGGTTAGAGCATCTGACTGTTAATCAGAGGGTCCTTGGTTCGAGTCCAAGAGGAGGAGCCTGATTGGACAGACCGTCATTTTTGCCGGTCTGTTTTTTTTGTGCCAATCCGAAACCCTTATCCTCACTACATATCAGAGCGAACACCTTATTCAATCTTTGTGTTCGATATTTATTCCCTTCATAAACAAGGTTTCCAGGGAATATCGAACATAAGATTTTATGTTGTACTTCTATGCCTGCCGATCTAAAACGTTTAGCAAGGTTGGGAATAGTACGAAATGCAGTCTTTGCCCATAGCTCAAAATCATTCATTGACATTTTGAGATCTAATATCCGGCCATGCACTTCATTACTTCTATCCTGGTATTGTTTTTTGATCCTGTTATAGGTGCTACTATCAATTAAGTTATCTATAAACTTATCATCTGCACTATTCTCCCTCTCTTTAAGCTTTGCAAGTTCTTTATCAAGTAACCTAAGTTCATTCTCTTTGGACTTACTTTTCTCCCTGAATACATCCCTAATTACCTTGTAATATAGATTTGCTATTTCCTTTGGCACACTGAATGATTCAATAAAATCGAGGAACAATTCATTAGCAACCTTCGCATTGTACCTGATCTTACATCCATTCTGACAATGGTAGTAATAATACTTTTCTTTGATGCGGTTCCTTGAAGCACTTCCTGTTAACTTTTTACCACATTTAGGGCAAATCAGATGACCACGCAGGGGAAGATTATTGTCCTTGCTCCCCAGTCTAATATTTGGCTTCTTCTTACCTTTAATTACACCTTGAACTCTTTGGAAAAGATCGTCAGTTATAATGGGATCATGTAATCCGATTACAATCTCCTCTGGTTCTCCTTCGATAGCTGGTATACGGATTTTCCCAGTATAAACCAGATTTGATAACATAACATGAAAGCTTGACTTTGGTACCCGGAACCCTTTCTTTCCCATTTTTATACGGATACTCTCAATGCTTTCTATTCCCTTAGCAACCTCCTCATAAGATTTTTTCACCCACCTGGCTTTCTCATTTTGCTGTAAGATGCCTTTAAACTCTTCTTTACCACGAGAATATCCACGAGGTGGTGAGTTAACCCATCTACCCTCACGCATTGCTTGTCTAAGGCCTCTCCTTGTCTTTATCCCTTTTAAGTCATTGTCTAACTCTGCTGAGGCAAGCTTCATGGTTCTTACAAACTTTTCTTCAGGCGTATTCGTGTTCATACCACTATCACAAAACTCAACCTCTACACCTAACTTCTTTAAAATTTCAATCATCTCTATAGCCGCACCAGTGTTTCGTGAAAATCTATCAACCTCCGCACAGATGAGCTTCTGTGCCTTGATTTTCTTTTGCACTAAGGCAGTAATCATTTTTTGAAATTCTGGACGTTGAAAATCCTTTGCAGAATAATCATCTTGATAATGAGCAACTATATCATAACCATTATCTGAACAAAATCTTCTCATCCTGATTTCTTGATCCTGTAAACTATAACCATTGACTTTCTGTTCAGTGGTTGATACCCTGGAATAAATAATTGCTTTCATGATGACCTCCTTTCTTTGTAATACTCACTTACATCAATCTCTGCGATTTGGTAGAGCAGATCCCTTATTGCTCTTACCTCCTCATTTGTGTATTTTCTTTTACCTTTTTTGTTAATGATTCTTTTACATTGCGATATATTTAACATTTGATATTGGTAATGTAGATGTCCTTTGGTTCGTCCAACAGAAAATCCGATATTTCCAAAAGCTCTGCCGCATACAGTAGCATTTAATTATTTATGATATACATTATCACTTTTATTAGCACTTACTATTTTCCCATTTTTATATATTAGGACCATTTGTCCATACTCCCCTTTTCCAATTACATCTCCTAATCGTTCACGTACATTCTTTAAATCAATATCTTTCCCTTCTTCAATAAGAGATATTTCACGTCCTTTATCAAAGCGAATAGTTAATGATTTTGCATCCCCACTTCTAACACTATCCAGAATCATCTGCTCCTCTTTTGTGATTATTCCTAAATCCATCATTTTTGACCTATTATTATGATCAAGAATAAAATACTTGATAAGTGGAAACAACGGAATAGTAATAAAGGCTGTTTCATAAAGCAAAAAAGTGCCAGAATCATTTATACTACATTTTCCATCACTGAGGACAGTTAACAATACCTGCTTTCTCTGTGAGAGCATGTATGCCAAGTAACCTCCAAGAATATTAAAGGAATATATCCTGCCATATTTCCTGTAAACATCCTCATAGAACAAATTAACATCAACCCAGCCTGTATCCTCTTCAATCTTAATTGGTTGAAATAATTGATCACGAACTAATGAGATCTTTTGTAATGGAAATCCATAACTTCTCAAGGCACGAACAATATCAATCCAAACCAGTTCAAGCAAGGAGAATTTATTCCATCTGCCAGGTCTGGATAAGGGTAGGATGTTATTGTTTTTCCAGTGATTCAGAACTCTTGCAGATACGACAATATCTTTTAATGAGAAAAGCTCTTCCCGAATCTTATCCAATACAAAATATTTATGATAAGGATTATCATCAGCTAATGCAAAATCAAGTCCTTTGCCCTTAAAAGCTTTGTTGTGCGATTCTATAAGCTGTTCTATTGTTTTTTTGTCCATGGTTAACGAATTAGATTACAAATGTAGTGTATTTGTCTATTGATTACAAGTATGTAATATTAATTTATA
>JAUVKT010000013.1 GCA_030596125.1 Bacteroidales bacterium
TAGTAAAGGTTCACGGGGTCTTTCCGTCCCGTTGCGGGTATCCGGCATCTTCACCGGAACTACAATTTCACCGAGCTCGTGGCTGAGACAGTGCCCAGATCGTTACACCATTCGTGCAGGTCGGAACTTACCCGACAAGGAATTTCGCTACCTTAGGACCGTTATAGTTACGGCCGCCGTTTACCGGGGCTTCGATTCAGAGCTTTTCACGATTGCTCGTGATAACCCCCCCTCTTAACCTTCCGGCACCGGGCAGGTGTCAGGCCTTATACTTCATATTACTATTTTGCAAAGCCTTGTGTTTTTGATAAACAGTCGCCTGGGCCATTTCTCTGCGTCCCGCCCTAAAGCGGGAGTCCTTTCTCCCGAAGTTACAGGACTATTTTGCCTAGTTCCTTAGCCACGAATCACTCGAGCACCTTAGGATTCTCTCCTTGACTACCTGTGTCGGTTTGCGGTACGGGTACCTTATACCTGAAGCTTAGAGGTTTTTCTTGGAAGTATGATTACAGACACTATCCACTCGCCCGAAGGCTCATGGTACTATCAGGTTCACCAAAACAAGGCTGTTAACCCCGTCCTGTAGCTACACCCTTTAACGTACTATTCCGTCAGTACGCGGTCTTGTCACTGCTCCGTCACCCCATCGCAGTATAAGGTAGTACTGGAATATTAACCAGTTGTCCATCGGTTAGGCCTCTCGGCGGTCCCTTAGGTCCCGACTAACCCTGATCCGATTAGCGTTGATCAGGAATCCTTAGTCTATCGGTGTGCAGGTTTCTCACCTGCATTATCGTTACTTATGCCTACATTTTCTTTTCCAGATGCTCCAGAAGACCTTACGACCTCCATTCAACGCAAACTGGAATGCTCCCCTACCTACTATCCGGCTTTCGCCGGAGAGTACCATAGCTTCGGTGGTATACTTATGCCCGATTATCATCCATGCACAATCGCTCGACTAGTGAGCTGTTACGCACTCTTTAAATGAATGGCTGCTTCCAAGCCAACATCCTAGCTGTCTAAGCAATCGCACTTCGTTTGTTCAACTTAGTATACACTCAGGGACCTTAGCTGATGGTCCGGGTTCTTTCCCTTTTGGCTATGGACCTTAGCACCCATAGCCTCACTCCCATAAAACATCTCATAGCATTCGGAGTTTGTCAAGGGTTGATAGGCGGTGAAGCCCTCTAGCCTTATCAGTAGCTCTACCTCTATGAGACTATTATGAGGCTGCACCTAAATGCATTTCGGGGAGTACGAGCTATTTCTTGGTTTGATTGGCCTTTCACCCCTACCCACAGCTCATCCAAAGACTTTTCAACGTCTACTGGTTCGGTCCTCCATCCCGTGTTACCGGAACTTCAACCTGGCCATGGGTAGATCACCAAGTTTCGCGTCTACCTCCACTAACTCTGTCGCCCTGTTCAGACTCGCTTTCGCTTCGGCTCCGACCCTCTAAGTCTTAACCTTGCTAGTGAAGAGTAACTCGTAGGCTCATTATGCAAAAGGCACGCCGTCATCCGGCTTCGCCGGACTCCGACCGTTTGTAAGCGCACGGTTTCAGGGACTATTTCACTCCCCTGTTCGGGGTACTTTTCACCTTTCCCTCACGGTACTAGTTCGCTATCGGTCTCTCAGTAGTATTTAGCCTTGCCAGATGGTCCTGGCAGATTCAGACAGGATTTCTCGTGTCCCGCCCTACTCAGGATACTGCTAACTAATGTAATACTTACATGTACGGGACTTTCACCCCCTGTGGTCTAACTTTCCAGATAGTTCCATTTTATATTACACTCGTATGTCGCAGTCCTACAACCCCAACACCGCCAAAACGGTATTGGTTTAGGCTGTTCCCCGTTCGATCGCCACTACTTAGGGAATCACTTTTGTTTTCTTTTCCTCCGGGTACTTAGATGTTTCAGTTCTCCGGGTTTGCCTTCCGATAAATCGGAATTTCCAGCCTTCAGCCGGAAGGGTTGCCCCATTCGGATATCTGCGGATATAACGGATATTTGCTCCTCCTCGCAGTTTTTCGCAGCTTGTCACGTCCTTCATCGCCTCTGAGAGCCAAGGCATCCACCCTGCGCTCTTATTTACTTTCTTGAGTAATTCTATTATTAATCTCGTATTGTTTTACATCATGTCAAAGAACCTCGATCAGGTTTCAGGTTCCAGGTTTCAGGTTCCAGGTTAAAAAAACCTGCAAACTTGTAACTTGTAACTTGTAACCTAACCTCTGTGGAGAATAAGGGAGTCGAACCCTTGACCTCCTGCGTGCAAGGCAGGCGCTCTAGCCAACTGAGCTAATTCCCCCTTAAAGCCTGTAGTCCCACGCAGATTTGAACTGCGGACCTCTACATTATCAGTGTAGCGCTCTAACCAACTGAGCTATGGGACTCTTTCCGTTCAATTCAAACCCGAGGGGCAGTAAATAAGTTACTGCTTAAACCGGACTTTAAAGGTTTATATAATATTAAAGCACTTCCAGGCCAGAAAAAAATAGCCTTCATAGTAACAGACCTCTCCAGAAAGGAGGTGTTCCAGCCACACCTTCCGGTACGGCTACCTTGTTACGACTTAGCCCCAGTCACCAGTTTTACCCTAGGTCGCTCCTTGCGGTTACGAACTTCAGGCACCCCCAGCTTCCATGGCTTGACGGGCGGTGTGTACAAGGCCCGGGAACGTATTCACCGCGTCATTGCTGATACGCGATTACTAGCGATTCCAACTTCACGGAGTCGAGTTGCAGACTCCGATCCGAACTTGGACCGACTTTTGAGATTCGCATCCTGTCACCAGGTAGCTGCCCTCTGTATCGACCATTGTAACACGTGTGTAGCCCTGGACATAAGGGCCGTGCTGATTTGACGTCATCCCCACCTTCCTCTCACCTTACGGTGGCAGTTTCATTAGAGTCCCCGGCATGACCCGATGGCAACTAATGATAAGGGTTGCGCTCGTTATGGGACTTAACCCGACACCTCACGGCACGAGCTGACGACAACCATGCAGCACCTTGTAAAGAGTCCCGAAGGAAATTACAGTTTCCCGTAAATGCACTCTACATTTAAGCCCAGGTAAGGTTCCTCGCGTATCATCGAATTAAACCACATGTTCCACCGCTTGTGCGGGCCCCCGTCAATTCCTTTGAGTTTCACTCTTGCGAGCGTACTCCCCAGGTGGATCACTTATCGCTTTCGCTTGGCCGCTGACTGTGTATCGCCAACAACGAGTGATCATAGTTTACGGCGTGGACTACCAGGGTATCTAATCCTGTTCGCTCCCCACGCTTTCGTGCCTTAGCGTCAGTTACGGTCTAGTAAGCTGCCTACGCAATTGGTGTTCTGTGTAATATCTAAGCATTTCACCGCTACATTACACATTCCGCCTACCTCAACCGTACTCAAGACTAACAGTATCAATGGCAGTTTTCCGGTTGAGCCGAAAGATTTCACCACTGACTTACTAGTCCGCCTACGCACCCTTTAAACCCAATAAATCCGGATAACGCTTGCATCCTCCGTATTACCGCGGCTGCTGGCACGGAGTTAGCCGATGCTTATTCCTGAAGTACTGTCATCCCCCGAGAACTCGGGGTTATTCTTCCTTCAGAAAAGCAGTTTACAACCCATAAGGCCGTCTTCCTGCACGCGGGATGGCTGGTTCAGGCTTCCGCCCATTGACCAATATTCCTCACTGCTGCCTCCCGTAGGAGTCTGGTCCGTGTCTCAGTACCAGTGTGGGGGATCACCCTCTCAGGTCCCCTAAACATCATAGTCTTGGTGAGCCGTTACCTCACCAACTAACTAATGTTACGCATGCCCATCTCTTACCACCAAAGTTTTAACTGCATAGTGATGCCACTTCGCAGTGTTATGGGGTATTAATTTCCGTTTCCGGAACCTATCCCCCTGTAAAAGGCAGGTTGCATACGCGTTACTCACCCGTGCGCCGGTCGTCAGCATCTAAACCGAAATTCAAACCTGTTACCCCTCGACTTGCATGTGTTAAGCCTCCCGCTAGCGTTCATCCTGAGCCAGGATCAAACTCTTCGTTGTAAAAAAAAATTATTCGTCTCTTTACAAGATCCGATCCTATGAAATTTGACTATTCTTCTTTTAGCCTGGATGTGTGCTTCAAATATTCAAAGAACTCTTTCACCTGTCATAGTATTAACTCTAACAGGCTGTTTTCGCTTTTCTAATTTCTTATCCCCTTCGCAGGGGCGACAAAGATACAACTATTATTGAACCTTTACCAAAAAAAATTTGAGTTTCTTCCCGGGTTATCTCTTCCTAATCAACCCCCTCTTTATCCCCGCCCGGAAAAAATCTCAAACTATATCTTAAAGAACAATTATCTGTAAAGCGGGTGCAAAAGTAGAAAATGATTTATTAAAAACAAAATAAAATATACCCTAAAATATTAAATAAATCATCCGAAAATTTTAAACCCCTGGAACAGTGAAGGATTGGAAGATTGGAGGCGAAAGGTTGAGGCTAAGGCTAAGGAAGAGAAAGAAGATTGGAAGACTTGGAAGATTCGGGATCGATAACTTATGCCTTACGCCTTTTAACTTTTAACTCTTAGCCTCAGCCTTCCCAAGCTATCATATTCATAACGAATCTTCAATCTTATAAATCTTATAAATCCTAATAATATTAAATCGTAAATGTCTATTTTCGTACTCTGTATATTAAAGTGGAGAGATGGTGAAAAACCTGGTAATTATACCAACATACAACGAGAAGGAGAATATTACTGCAATTATTGAAGCAGTAACCGGTCTGTCCGTTACTTTTGATATGCTTATCGTAGACGATAACTCACCTGACGGAACAGGTAGTATTGTAGAGAATCTTCAAAAAGAGTATTCAAACCTTAACCTTATTAAGAGGGAGGGGAAACTGGGTCTGGGTACAGC
This sequence comes from Bacteroidales bacterium, assembly GCA_030596125.1. GTDB lineage: Bacteria > Bacteroidota > Bacteroidia > Bacteroidales > VadinHA17 > JAUVKT01. Next base: position 4,928 of record JAUVKT010000013.1, read on the forward strand.
CTACATCATCGGCTTCCGTTGGGCTATCGAAAAGGGATATGATATTATATGTGAGATGGATGCAGACTTTTCTCACAATCCAAAAGACCTGTTGAAGTTGTATAAATCGTGTATAAACGGTGCCGATCTGGCTATCGGGTCGAGATATATTTCGGGAGTGAACGTTGTAAACTGGCCTCTCGGAAGAGTACTGATGTCATATACAGCATCATTATATGTTAGATTAGTAACCGGACTGAAAGTTAAGGATACGACTGCCGGCTTTAAAGCATATAAGAGAATTGTTCTTGAGACTATCGAACTCGATATGATAAGGGCAAGAGGATATGCATTTCAGATAGAGATGAAATTCACCACCTGGAAATTTGGTTTTAAAATCGAGGAGATACCCATTGTATTTACCGATCGTAAGCTGGGAACATCCAAAATGAGCGGAGGGATCTTCAACGAAGCATTATGGGGAGTTCCAAGGATGAAGTTCAGAAGCCTGTTCAGAAAGTATAACAGGTAAAATTCTACCAGAATAATATTTTATTTGATGACAAAAACATTAATTCATCGGGCTGAAATTATTAATGAAGGAGAACGATTCACCGGAAGTGTGCTGATCACTGATGATAAGATCGAAAAGATATTCATTAACCCTGATGATGCGGAGATTGGTCCGGATTGGGTTAAGGTTGATGCATCCGGCATGTTACTGCTACCTGGAGTAATTGATGACCATGTCCATTTCAGGGAGCCCGGACTCACACATAAAGCTGATATTTTCAGTGAATCACGATCTGCTGCTGCGGGTGGAATAACATCTTTTATGGAGATGCCTAACACGATCCCGCAAACAACCACACTTAAGGCACTATATGAAAAACAGTCGATAGCTTCAAAGGACTCTGTCACCAACTATTCGTTCTATTTTGGTGCCACCAACGATAATATAGAGGAGATAAAGGCTGTCGATCCTCATACTGTGTGTGGGATTAAAGTTTTTATGGGGTCGTCAACCGGCAATATGCAGGTAAACAATGATAAGAACCTGAACAGTATCTTTAAGGAATCACCCGTACTGGTAGCCTGCCACTGCGAAGATGAAAATATCATAAAAGAAAATCTTAAAGCATACACAAAGGAGTATGGTGAGGATCTGTCCTTTGAATATCATCCCCAGATCAGGAGCAGGAAGGCTTGTCTGAAATCTTCGTCAAAGGCCGTAACCCTTGCCAGAAGGCATGGAGCACGGTTACATATCCTGCACCTTTCTACCAGGGATGAGATGGAGCTGTTCAGGAACGATATTCCTCTGAGTGATAAAAAAATTACTGCTGAAGTGTGTGTTCACCATCTCTGGTATAATGATTCATTCTATAAATCAAAAGGGGCACTGATAAAGTGGAACCCTGCAATTAAGAAGGAAAACGACAGAAAAGCACTTATTGCCAGTGTCAATAATAACAAGATAGATATTGTTGCTACCGACCATGCACCTCATACCAAAGAGGAGAAAAACGGAAATTATTCAAAGTCTCCGTCGGGCGGACCACTTGTTCAGCACTCGTTAACAATTATGCTTGAATTATGGCGAAGAGGCGAGGTTACTATCGAAAAAGTAGTGGAAAAGATGTGCCATAACCCTGCCATACTATTTAATATAGAAAAAAGAGGCTTTATCAGGGAGGGGTACAAAGCCGACCTGGTTTTAGTAGACCCCCACTGTTCATGGGAGGTTAAGGAGAATAATCTTCTTTACAAATGCCAATGGTCGCCTTTCACCGGTGAGAAATTCAGCACAAAAGTGATTAAAACATTTATTAACGGGAACCTGGTTTGGGATAACGGAACCATAAATGATTCCCATCCGGGAGAGCTACTAATTTTTAACAGATAGATAATGAAATATATACACTTTATCCTTATAGCAGGATTATTATTAATTGCCTGTAATCAGGTTAATCAAGAGAGTGATCCGGCGCAGCCGGATACGGTTCCAGCCACAGGTTCAATTTTGGTTGCTGATGATATTATATATGATGTGATAATTAAACCCCTTGTTGAAGGTGACCTGTGGGAGGAAGAGAAGCTAAAGGGTTATAACGGCACCGAAATGATAAACGACCTTTTTGATGGAATCTACTCCGGGGAGATCAAGGCATTCGATTACTTTACCGGCAAATCGATGTCTCCCAATAAAATAAAAAAGATAGAGGCACAGGAAGGCTTCGAAAGAGAAAACATCGGGAAGATTCAATTCACTGAAAAATGGAACTATAATCCTGTAACCAACAGTATTGAGAAAAAGATTACTTCAATTGTATTTGGTTATGAATACAGAATCGAAGGTGTGATACGAACAGGATATAAGGCTGTCTTCATAATAGAGTTCCAATAATACATATTCAGATACAGGATACAGATATATATAGGTCAGCTTTTTACCACGTATCTGATTGATCGTCTTGTTTTTTGTTCAAGCAAGATCTCCCTGCCCGAAGTAATATTCTCTATAGATTCTCTATCATAATACCTTAGGGTAAGCAGTTCAGCTCCGTCATTATAAAGTACCTTATACTCAGATTCTAATTCTCCTTTCAGTCTCTCTATCCTTACCGGCTCATTATCAACACAAACGGCTATACTTACAGCACTTGCCTGTACCAGGTTAGTTTTAATACCGTGCCTGTAAAACTGCTGAAACAGGTTCCCGAGGTTATCCCCTATTACAAAAGAAAAATCTTTGGGGACAAGTGACAAAAGGATCTGATTCTCTTTCTTTACATACAACGGAACCACTTGTTCGACCTGTTCATTTGATGAAATAATGGTGCCTGCAGAAACAGGATCGAAAAATGATCTTACAATTAAAGGTATATTTTTATTATGAAGAGGCTTGATTGTCTTCGGATGAATAACCTTAGCACCTGAAAATGATAATTCAACAGCCTCCTTGTAACTGATCCTGTCAAGTTTACTCACATTTGGCATCCAGGCAGGGTCGGCATTCATTACGCCGGGAACATCTTTCCATATTTCAACCCTGTTTGCATCAATAATATTTGCAACAACTGCAGCAGAAAAGTCTGATCCCTCTCTTCCCAGAGTTGTTGTCATTCCATCCGGCGTTCCACCAATAAAACCCTGCATAACCAGTATTTTACCCCGACTGTTTTCAACCTCTCTTTTTAATTTCCTGCCGGTCTCATCCCAATTAATATTTGCATCCCTGTAACGGTTATCGGTAATGATCACCTTTCTTGTATCAACCCATACACTATTAATTCCGGATATGATAAGCCATTGATTTACTATCATTGTCGACCATATCTCTCCCATTGAGACTACCTGATCATAAGTCTGATCATAATTATCTGTTCCGGTATTACGCAAATTATCTATAAGTGATTCAAATGATGATGAGAGTAATCCTCCGGGTAAATCATTCGTTGAGAAAAGGCTATTCGCAATTTCTTCATGATAACTTCTGATATCAATAAGTTGCTGATCCCGGTTCGCATCACCACTGCAATGAGCTTTCACAACATTTTCAAGTGCATTTGTTGTTTTTCCCAGGGCCGAAACAATTACTACAATGTCATCGCCGGATGCTGCCACAATGCGCGCAAGGTTTTTTATCCCTGCTGCATCTTTAACCGATGCTCCTCCAAATTTATAAACAATCATAATCCTGAAATTTAGGTAAAAATAGGATTTTTGAATAAACCTGTGATAGTAATGGTTTTTTTTCTGGAACTCATTTACTATTTTTATAACAAACAATAACTAACAGATTCAGCCTATAACTCTGACACATTTATCGAGCCCGGCGGCTGCCAGGCTTGGTGAGCTAACAATTTTAAACGAATGAAAAGTTACAATATTACCACTCTTGATGATTTCATTATCAAACGGCAGAAAGACTATCCAACTGCAAAAGGAGAGTTTTCCAGGATTTTACATCACATTGGCACAGCTGCCAAGATGGTGAGTAATAAAATTAACCGGGCCGGACTGGCAGATATTCTGGGTGCTGCCGGAGAAATAAATATCCAGGGTGAATCACAGCAAAAACTTGATATATATGCTGATGAAGTATTTATCGGCTCACTCCTGTCGAGTGGTGAATGCTGCGGAGTTGCTACAGAAGAGAACCAGAATATTATTTCCTTTACACATGAGTTCGCAATAGATGGGAAATACATTGTCTGTATTGATCCGCTGGATGGTTCATCCAATATAGATGTAAATGTTTCAGTAGGTACCATCTTCAGCATCTACCACAGGATATCACCCAAGGGTAAGGAGCCTGTTAGTAAAGCTTTTCTTCAATCAGGTACAGAGCAGGTTGCAGCCGGCTATATCATATACGGATCATCAACAATGATGGTTTATACAACCGGCAAAGGTGTAAACGGTTTCACTCTGGATCCATCACTCGGAGAGTTTTGCCTCTCCCATCCTGAACTGGTAATGCCTGACGATGGGACTATCTATTCCATCAATGAAGGCAATTATATTAAATTTCCTGAAGGTGTAAAAAGATACATCAAATATTGCCAGGAGCGTGATGTATCGACCAACAGGCCTTATAATTCGAGATATATCGGATCACTTGTTTCAGATTTTCACCGGAACCTGCTTAAGGGAGGTATATTTCTGTACCCTGAAAGTGAAACTTACCCTGAAGGGAAATTACGGTTGGTATATGAGTGCAACCCAATAGCGTTTATAGCAGAACAGGCAGGCGGAAAAGCATCTGACGGTACCAGAAGAATAATGGAAATTGAGCCTGAATCACTGCACCAGAGAATCCCCTATTATGTTGGACCGGTAAAAATGGTAGAAAAAATAGAAGAGTTTATCCGCAATAAATAGATAATGGTTTTTTTATTTTGACGGGGATAAATGTAATATTATTTTTGCCCGCCAATATTATTATAAATGAAGCAGAACGACCTTGCAGGATTATATAGTCATCACCCCAACTTCGAGCCCTTATCGGAGATACTGCTTAACAGGTCGGCCGGCAAGTGTGCAGTGAGCGGACTTACCGGATCGTCAGGGTCTCTTCTTATTGCAGCACTCTTTAATAAACTGCAAACCACTCATATAGTTATTCTGCCTGAAAAGGAGGATGCGGCCTATTTTTATAATGACATGATCTCTCTCCTGGGTGAAGACCATGTTTACTTTTTTCCCTCAACATACAAAAGATCTATCCAGTATGGACAGCCAGAGCCGGCCAATCTGGTCCTGCGTACCAGTGTAATGAATTGGCTTGGATCAGGAAAAAGAAAATGTGTCGTTGTTACTTATCCTGAATCATTTATGGAGAAGGTAATCAGTAAAAAAAATCTCAAAAAAAACACTTTAAAAATAAAAACAGGCGAAAATCTACCGATGAATTTTATTGAAGAGCTCCTGCTTGAATATAAATTTTCACTGGTTGATTTTGTTTACGAACCGGGACAATACGCCTTAAGAGGCAGCATTATTGATATATTTTCCTATTCAGCCGACAAGCCATACCGGATTGACTTTTTTGGTGATGATATCGAATCAATCAGATCTTTTAACACCGATGATCAGCTATCTGTTAAAAGATTGAATGAAATATCTATTATCCCGAACATTCAGGATATCAGTATTGAAGAGACCGTTGAGACGCTTACCGGATTCATTCCGCCATCATCAGTTATATGGGCAGAAAATATAAAATTTATCAGGGATAAAATCGACTCTGTATATAATTCAACATGGTCATCCGATTATGAGGGTTCAAGCCCTGACAAAAGAGGCAGGGCAATAACCGCCAATTATTTCGAAAATGCACTTAATGATTTTCATGTAGCTGAATTTTCCAAACAGCCCTTTTTTAAAGAGAGTAAACTTTTCCATTTTACAACAGAACCACAACCATCATTTAATAAAAATTTTGACCTTCTGGGAGAGAGTATCCTGGAAAATAATATAAGGGAGTTTACAAACCTGATTGTGTCGGAGAGTGAAACCCAGATTGCCAGGTTAACTGATATTTTTTCGGAGATCAATCCGGACCTGGAGTTTGAGACCCTGATTATTAATATGCACAGGGGGTTTACAGATAATGACCTGAAGATATGCATCCTCACCGATCACCAGATATTCGACAGGTACCACAAATTCAGGATCAGGGGAGCTTTTACACGAAAAGAGAGTCTGACTATCAGGGAAATTACCAGCCTGAACCCCGGGGATTATGTAGTGCATATTGATCATGGAATTGGAAGGTTTGGTGGTCTTGAAAAAATGGATGTGAACGGAAAGGTTCAGGAGGCAATAAAACTTGTTTATAAGGATAATGATGTTCTGTTTGTGGGCATTCATGCCCTGCACCGGATATCAAAATACAAGGGAAAGGACAGTGGTGAACCACGAATATATAAACTGGGATCATCGGCGTGGCAAAATCTAAAGAACAATACCAGGAGAAAGATAAAAGATATAGCAAAAGACCTGATCCTGCTTTATGCGAAAAGAATGACACTCGTTGGATTTGCATATTCTCCCGACTCTTTTCTTCAGAGAGAACTTGAAGCTTCATTTATCTATGAAGACACACCAGACCAGTTATCTGCCACAAAACTAGTGAAGGAGGATATGGAAAAAGATCATCCCATGGACCGGCTGATTTGTGGTGATGTGGGTTTTGGGAAGACAGAAATAGCAATTCGTGCTGCATTTAAAGCCGCTGCTGACAGTAAGCAAGTCGCTATTCTGGTTCCAACCACTATCCTTGCGCTACAGCATTACCAAACATTCACACAGAGATTAAAAGAGTTCCCGGTTAATATCGAATATTTAAGTCGGCATAAAAAACCTCCTGAACAAAAAAAGATTACAGAACAACTTGGAAACGGTGAAATTGATATTATTATTGGGACACATAAGCTGGCAGGACAAGAGATCAGATTTAAAGACCTGGGATTACTGATCATTGATGAGGAGCAGAGATTTGGGGTATCAGTAAAAGAAAAGCTTAAAAACCTGAAAGCAAATGTTGATACACTTACACTTACAGCAACTCCCATTCCCCGAACACTTCAGTTTTCACTTATGGGGGCCCGCGACCTTTCTATAATAAATACTCCCCCACCTAACAGAATGCCCATAATTACCGAAACACACGGTTTTAATGAAGACATTATCAGAGAAGGTATTGAATATGAATTAAACCGGAACGGACAGGTCTTCTTCATTCATAACAGGGTAGAAAATATCAGGGAGATTGAGGCCACTATCAGGCGTATTAATCCAAAAATTAAAACAGCGGTTGTTCATGGCAGGATGCAAGGCAGAGAGATTGAAAATATTATGTTCGATTATGTGCATGGAGACTATGATGTTCTAATTGCCACCACGATCATTGAATCGGGCCTTGACATTCCAAATGCAAATACCATATTTATTAATAATGCTCAACATTTCGGATTGTCTGAACTTCACCAGCTAAGGGGAAGAGTTGGAAGATCGAATAAGAAAGCTTTTTGTTACCTCCTTGCTCCTCCGGCAAATCTGCTGACCCGGGAAGCCAGAAGAAGACTGAAGGCAATCGAAGAATTTTCAGAACTGGGAAGTGGTTTCAATATTGCAATGCAAGACCTCGATATAAGAGGAGCCGGCAACCTGCTTGGTGGCGAACAGAGCGGATTTATTACCGATGTAGGTTTTGAAACATATCAGCGAATACTTCATGAAGCAATTAATGAGCTAAAGGAGAATGAACTGAAAGAGATCTTCCCTGCAAAAGAACCTAAGGATGAAAACCGTCATCCTGCAGCTTATATAACTGATTGTCACATAGAAACAGATTTAGAAATCATGTTCCCTGATGACTACGTTTCAAACATTTCGGAACGAATCAGGTTATATAAGAGACTCAACGAGATTCGTGACGAAGAGGATCTGTCATTATTTGAATCAGAGCTAATTGACCGCTTCGGGCCTTTACCCGGTCCGGCCACAGAACTTTTCAACCTTGTAAGGCTAAGGCGCCAGGCACTGCTACTGGCTATTGAAAAAATAGTCATGAAAAAGGGCCTGTTAATTCTTCATTTTACAACTGACAGTGAATCGGCGTTTTACAAGAGTCCATTGTTTATATCTGTAATGAACTATGTCAATACCAGGCATATAAAAATTAAGGTTAAACATACTGATGAAAAACTAAGCCTGGTAATCAAAGAGGTTGATGATATCGGATCAGCTATTGAAACCTGTGCTGAAATGCTCAACTATCATTTATCCTCATAAAAAAGGTCAATTGTTTAATTTGCCCTGAGATAATTTTCTCTTTTACTACATTTATAAAATCATTTTTCATAATTTTGACAATTAGTTTTGAATCTGATTATTGACATAGGAAATACAGTATCTAAACTTGCCGTTTTTGAGATGAATGAAAAAATATTCATTTCAAGGATTCAGTCAATAACAGAACCCCTGCTAAGGGAGATTAAGGATAGGTTCAGTATCGACAAAGTAATTTATTCTATTGTTTCTTCAGATAATTATTCTGAAGCACTTGTGCACAAATCTATAGGTATAGAACCGGTAAAACTTACAAATTCAACTCCACTTCCATTCAGCCTCGATTATTTATCTCCGGAAACTCTCGGAACCGACAGGCTTGCCGGTGTTGCCGGTGCATACAATAAGTTTCCCGGTAGAAACGTTTTGATAATTGATGCAGGCACTGCAGTAACATACGACTTTTTAACTTCTGATGGTATATTTACAGGAGGTAATATATCTCCGGGTCTCGCAATGAGGTTTAGAGCACTACATGAATTTACAGGCCGGCTTCCGTTGGTAAAGCCTGAAAATGAATTCAGTACACCGGGCAAGACCACTGAAGAAGCGATAAGGGCCGGTGTACAACAGGGCTTGATTTTCGAAATAAATGAGTATATTCGCACTTTCAAAAAGAGACATAGAGACCTGGTGGTTTTATTAACAGGGGGTGATGGAAGATTCATTATGAAAAACAGGGGGTTACAAGCCGTATATACACCTGATCTTATTGTTGAAGGGTTAAATTATATTCTGAACTATAATGCTTAGATATTTAAAAATATTTATAATACTATTATTTATTTCACCACTTTTATATAGTCAAAAACTTGTAAATTCACCCTATGCAAGGTTCGGGCCCGGAATGCTTGAGCCACAAGGGTCATTCAAAATTATAAGTATGGGCGGGGCAAGTACGGCTTTAGGTGATGCGATTAATATAAATTACTCCAATCCTGCATCCTATAGTAAGGTAGACACCAACTCTTTTGTTTTTGATTTTGGTTTGGATTACCGCATTTTGATTCTGGATGACGGCACCAAAACACACTTTTCTGACGATATCAATTTCAGGCATCTTGTCATGGCTTTCCCTTTTGGAAAAAAAATAGGAATGACAATCGGGTTAATACCTTATAGCTCAGGCTATTATTATATCAATAATACTACTAAACTCGGTGATACTGATTTTGACCCTCTTATCGGAGAGACAGAAGAGAGGCATAGAGGAAATGGCGGATATAACAATGTATTCTGGGGAATAGGTATCAGTCCGATTAAAAACTTATCAATCGGGGCCAATATGACATTTTTGCTGGGAGAGATAAAAAGAGAGAATGTATTCCTGTTTCTTGACGATAATAATCACTACAATAATCTTCTCAAGGAAGAGGTAAGGGTTAGGGGATTAAACTTTACATACGGAGTTCAATACACATTAGATTTAAAGAACGAGTTTTACACTACCGCAGGATTTACGTTTACTGGAAGTAAAAAATATAAGGCCGAAACCATGAATATTGTTTCCAGATACTCAATATATACAGGTTCGGAGTTTACTTCTGACACTATTTCTTTTAATGAAAATCTGAATAATAGTATTACGCTCCCACAATCTTTGTCTTTCGGCCTGGCCATTGGTAAAAAAGATGTTTTTACTATTACTGCCGATTATTCGACAACAAACTGGTCGGAGAGTCTTTTTCTTGGATATGAGAGTTACTTTACAAATAGTAACACCATCAGTTTCGGAGCCGAACTGATACCAAACAAATCGGCCAATTATAATATACTCAACAGGATTGAATACAGGGTAGGCGGTCATATCACAGACAGCCATCTTATGATCAATAACGAACAATTAAGGGAATTTGGCATTACTTTTGGAGCAGGTTTACCGTTAAACAGGACCAAATCGAGAATAAATGTTTACTTTGAATATGGAAACCGTAGTGGTTCATTTGAAAACGGCCTTCATATTGAAAACTATTATAACGCAGGAATGAGTTTTAGTTTCTATGATTACTGGTTCAGAAAGAAGAAATATAACTAAAAAACCAATAAAGATGAAAGCACGTTTACCAAAATTCCTATCAGTTTTCCTTTTTTCACTCTTTTTGATTCCCGTTTCCGGACAAAAAGGAATTGAAGACGGAAGTAAGTATGGGCATAATGAAGACAGTGTTAACTGCAGGAAAAATTTATCGCTTTACAAGACTTATTATGATCAGAAGAACTACAACATGGCGTTAAGCTTCTGGCGTAAATCATATAATGAATGTCCGTTAGCCTCAAAAAATATGTACCTCCATGGTATCAGGATGTATAAAACGCTCTATAAACAGACTAAGGAGAGATCATATATTGATTCAATGATATTGGTTTATGATAACAGAATCAAATATTTTGGAGAGGCACATTACGTTCAGGGCCGTAAAGGCCTTGACGTCTGGGAGATAGGGGCAGAGGATGCAGAATTATTACAACTCTGTTATGCTACTCTTGGAAATGCTATTAGCCTTAAACCAAGGAATGCCAATCCAATGACATTAACAATCTATATGGCCGCCACGCAAAAATTATTTGAGCAGGAGCTTATATCAAATGAAGATGTTATTAACAATTACGGTCTTGTCGGAGATATTCTCGATGCAAGGATAAAAGCTGTAAACAGGGGCGGAGATATTAATGCAAAAGAGAATATTGATATTATTTTCAAAGCAAGTGGAGCAGGTACCTGTGATGGTCTAATCCCGCTTTTCACTAATAAGGTTGCATCAACACCTGATGATTTAGATCTTCTCAAAAAGGTTATAGGATTACTGGAAGATGCCGGTTGTCATGATTCAGACCTGTATTACACAACTGCTGAGAATCTGTACAAGCAGGAAAAATCAGTTCTGGCTGCTTATCATCTTGCTGAAATGAATGCCAGTAAGATGAACTATGACCTGGTAGAACATTATTATAAGGAGGCGGTTGAACTTGAGGAAGATGATATTAAAAAATCGAATTATTATACCAAGATGGCCACTATCAGACTTAGCAAGAAAGACAACAAGACTGCAAGAGATTTTGCCAAAAATGCAACAAGACTTGATCCCGGTAACGGCACCGCTTTAATGCTGATAGGCAATGCATATGCCGGAGTCAAGATTTCTGATGATGAGTTTGAAAACCAGGCAGTATACTGGCTGGCCGTTGATTATTTTGAGAAAGCAAAAAGAACAGATCCGAACCTTTCCGACAGGGTAAATGAATTTATCGTATCCTGTTCAAGGGTATTTCCAAAAAAAGATGAAGGATTTTTCAGAAGTATCATTAATGAGGGAGTAGCATATGAGGTAGGTGGCTGGATAAATGAAAGCACCACAGTACGTTGGAGAAAAGAGTAATTGAAGAAACTCCTATACATATTAAAATATACTCTTTACAGTGCAGTTCTGTTAACCGGAACTGCATTGTTTTTTTCCTGCCGTGAGAAGATCGGAATTATCAACACATCAATAAAAGAAGATTTCCCTACTCAAACAGCAACCAATTTCAAAACAACATACTCTGATTCCTCAAACCTTAAACTGCTAATAAAAGCTCCCTTATTGAAGTATTATGGTAAGATGGAAGAACCATATACCGACTTTGACAAAGGCATTGATGTTTACTTCTTCGAAGGATATGATAAGCAAAAAGGACATATATCAGCAAAATATGCACGCTATATTGAAAGTAAAAGGTTATGGGAAGTACGCGACAGCGTGGTTGCAGTTAATGAGAAAGGAGATATTCTTGAGACCGAACTGCTTTTCTGGGATGAAGAGAAAGAGGAGATCTATACTGATAAATTTGTGAAAATTACCCAGGAAGATCAGATAATTACCGGGACCGGACTTATATCTGACCCAATATTCTCAAAATGGCGTATTAAGAATGTAATAGCAACATTATACTTTGAAAATGAATAAAACTACTCTCATTATATTAGAAGTCTTATGGATTATAATATCCATTTTCTGTTTTGTTGCTGCTGTTCATAACAGAGCAACAACAGAAGGCAACCGATTCTACATTTTTCTGGCAATGGGCATTATAGCAGGTGTTATGGCTTATATAAGAGACAAACAAAGGAGAAAGAGTTAACCCTTTCTCCTTAATATGATATCTAAAGTCATACAAATTTTAAATTAAAGAAGCAGTCCTACTTCTTCATATCTGCATAATGCTTATAAAACAGAGGTATGGTTTCTATCCCTTTATAGAAATTGAATAACGGGTAGTTCTCATTTGGAGAATGTATAGCATCAGCATCAAGTCCGAATCCCAGAAGTATCGATTTAATTCCCAAAACCTTTTCGAAAGTTGATATTATCGGAATACTCCCTCCACTGCGTACCGGGATAGGTTTTTTACCGAATGATTCCTCCATTGCCTTGCTGGCAGCCAGGTACTCAATCGTATCTATTGGGCTTACGTATGCTTGTCCGCCATGAAGGGATTCAACCTTTACCTTAACACCAGCCGGGGCAATAGATATAAAATGTTTCTCGAAAAGTTTTGCGATCTTTTCAGAATTCTGATCAGGCACAAGTCTCATCGAAATTTTTGCAAAAGCCTGTGAAGGCAGAATAGTTTTAGCTCCCTTATCGATATATCCACCCCAGATACCATTTATATCAAGTGCCGGCCTGATTCCCAGACGTTCATGTGTAGTATATCCCTCTTCACCAGCAAGCGCATTAACATCTATTGATGCTTTATAATCCTTTTCATCAAACGGACGTTTAGCCATTTCGGCCCTCTCCTCATCTGATGCGATCAGCACATCATCATAAAACCCCGGTATCGTTATTTTGTTATTCTCATCAGTAAGAGAGGCAATCATTTTGGCAAGCATATTACATGGGTTAGCTACCGCTCCGCCATAAAGACCTGAGTGCAGATCCCTGTCCGGGCCTGTTATCTCTACCTCCATATACGCTAATCCTCTCAGTCCGGTAGTTATTGACGGAATATCCTTTTCAATCATGGTAGTATCTGATACGAGGATTACATCTGCTTTTAGCATTTCTGTGTGGTCCTGGCAAAATTTTTCGAGATTAACAGAACCTATCTCTTCCTCCCCTTCAATCATAAACTTAACATTGCAATTGAGCAGCCCTGTTCGTTCCATCAGTTCAAATGCCTTTACGTGCATAAAAAGCTGGCCCTTATCATCATCAGCCCCTCTCGCCCATATCTTTCCGTCTTTTACTACAGGCTCAAAAGGCTCACTGTTCCACAATTCAAAAGGTTCAGCCGGCTGAACATCATAATGGCCATAAACCAGCACGGTAGGGAGTGATGGGTCAATCATCTTCTCTCCATAGAGAATCGGATGGCCGGCAGTGGGGTAAACTTCAGCCTTATAAGCCCCGGCATCCATAATGCTTTTCCTTAGATATTCGGCAGCCCTGAACATATCTTCTTTATGTTCAGATTTTGCACTTACAGAGGGTATTCTTATCAAATCAAAAAGCTCCTCCAGAAACCTCTCCCTATTTTCTTCAATATAACCTGCTATTTTATTCATCTGTTTAAAACTTTTTGTTTTTTAATTGGTCTGTAAAGTTACAAATGATTCTTTCTCTTTTCTAACTCACTTGCTACTATTTCGATCTCTTTATACCATTTTTTTCCAAAAACCCATATAAGAGGATCTTTAAGGAACCTATATACAGGAAGATTAACCTCTTCACCCTTTTCAAGGGCTGGCTTACAGATTTCCCACTCTTCATAATTTACCGCATCAAATTCCCGGTATCTTTTTACGCGAACCGGAAAAAGGCAGCACGATTCAGGTTTTCTAAAGTCTATCATGTCCTGTTCCCATGCTCTCTCAATAGCACACTTATAGATACCATTCTCAACAATGGCATAAGCACACTCATTATTGCCAATAAGCGGCGTCACTATGTCACCATCAGAATCGATCATACTGGTTCCTTTCTCCTCAACAGCAGAAACACCTTCATCTCTGAGATAACTCTTTATCAGCGGCCATATTTTCTCAAGAATAATTGCTTCCTTCTCTTCAAGTGGAGCGCCTGAGTCGCCATACCTGCAACAGGTTCCCTTACATTTTTCCAAATCGCAACAGAACTTCTTTTCAAAGAGGTTTATGGAGATAACTGTTCGTCCGACAGAGAGCATATTTAAAACTAAATTAGTTCTTTCCCTGTCATCTCAACAGGCGCTTTCACTCCCATCATCTTTAAAATTGTGGGAGCCAAATCTGCCAATATTCCATCGGAGATTGACCTGTATCTGTCTGACACCAGAATGCACGGAACAGGATTTAGTGAGTGAGCTGTATTGGGTGTACCATCTTTGTTAACTGCATTATCGGCATTACCGTGATCAGCAATGATCAATATTTCATAACCATTTTTAACAGCTGCATCAACAACCTCCCCGACACATTGATCAACCGTCGAAACGGCTTTTTCAATTGCACTGTAAACTCCCGTGTGCCCAACCATATCGCCGTTTGCAAAGTTCAGGCAGATAAAATCATGCTTCTGTGCAGCTAATTCATCAATTAAAGCATCCTTCACTTTGTAAGCACTCATCTCAGGTTGGAGATCATAAGTTGCAACCTTTGGTGATGAGACAAGGATCCGGTATTCGTTCTCAAAGGTCTCTTCTCTCCCCCCGGAGAAAAAGAAAGTAACATGAGCATATTTTTCGGTCTCAGCAATCCTAAGCTGGGAACGACCTGCTCCAGCCAGAATCTCGCCTAATGTATTTGTGACATTTTCCTTCTGAAATATTACATTCAGCCCTTTAAATTTTGCATCATAGGGAGTCATAGTACAAAAGTGCAGAGGCAGGGGACTCATATCATGATCGGGCATATCCTTTTGAGTAAGAACATGTGTCAGCTCTTTTGCCCTGTCGTTTCGGAAATTGAAAAAGATAACAACATCGTTCGCCTCAATTTTTCCTATAGGTTCACCATCTGCACCGGTCACAACTACCGGCTTAATAAATTCATCGGTAATTCCGTTTTCGTATGATTTCTCTATTGCTTTAAATATATCTGTTGTCTTTTCCCCTTTACCAGAAAGCAAAAGATCGTATGCCTCCTTAATTCTTTCCCATCTTTTATCCCTGTCCATAGCATAATACCTGCCAACAAAAGAGGCTATCTTCCCGTTTGAATGATCCAGGTGATCTTGCAACTCCCTTAAATAACCCAGTCCGCTTTTGGGATCAGTATCCCGCCCATCACCAAACCCGTGAATAAATACATTTTCCAGACCATAATCTTTGGTAATATCACACAAAGCGTAGAGATGTTCATCAAGTGAATGCACCCCGCCGTCTGATATAAGCCCCATAAAATGAACCTGTTTCCCATTATCACGGGCATACGAAAATGCATTCTTTAATACCAGGTTATCTGAAATATCACCCGACTTTACAGATCTGTTTATCTTTACCAGGTCCTGATACACTACCCTTCCGGCGCCTATATTCAGGTGTCCGACTTCAGAATTACCCATTTGTCCGCGAGGCAATCCAACATCTTCACCGGAAGCCAAAAGTTGCGAGTTTGGATATTTCTTGGTAAGCCTGTCCATGTTGGGAGTGGGCACCCTTGTAATTACATCGGCTACAGATCCGTCTCCTATACCCCAACCATCGAGTATCATTAATAATACCTTATTTTTATTCATTTTATTATCTATAAATATGAGTACTAAACAAGATTCATATCAACAGCATAAATGTTGATATGAATCTGCAAAGTTAATAAATTTTACCTTATGGGGTCTCCCCGAAATTTGCTATCTGCCTGCTATAATCAGTTTTCTGAAACCTGCCGGTCTCCCATTAGTATACAACCTTAAAACATATAGTCCGTTTGGAAGCTCAAGGTCAGTAATTTCAACAGAGGTAACATCTCCTGGAATCTCAACAGATTTAACTACATATCCGGCATAATTATGAATATCAAGTCTGCCGTTTTCAGATATTTCTTCTTTAAAATTCAGAGTTATATAGTCAGATGCAGGATTCGGATAGACCATAAAATTGTTGTATTCCTTCAAGGGAATCCGGTCAAACAGACCGGTTACAATATCAAGCTCCAATGTAGTGGCTGTCTGGTAAACCTCTCTCGTAGCATTATTCTGCAGGAAGAAAATAATTTCAATATCACCGGCATCATAAATATTCTCAATAATCCATGTCTGTTCACCAATATCCACCACATCATCTGCGCTCCAGCTCTTTTTAAGATCTATACCACCAGAATTGGGGATCATCTTCTTAAATACATTATAGAAAAGTTCCTCCCCGTTTGGTCCGCTCACATTAGCTACCTCTTTTTCCACCACAGCGATATAGAGGGTAAGATTTTCTGCTTCGAGATCGGTAAGAGCAGTTACTGTACCGCTTATTGTCAGTACCTCCCCTGCTACACTCGATGAAATATCTATCCTGAACCCTGGATTTACCATACTTCTTTTATAGATATCAATTGAGTCTATTTGATTATCCGTACCGGTATAATCATAGTAATAGGCAAACTTATTTCCTGTACCACCACCCACCAAAGAGTAGGGAGTTTGAGACAATCCGTAATAGAGTATCCTGGCACTGATATCTGCTTCGTTATCATAATAGAATTCATCGGCGCCATTAAATTTTGTATGATACTGTATATTAGCAATGTCTTCAGGGGAGCTAAAAACAACATCGTTCAGCAACTCATTGGCATCCTTATCATCAAGATCGAAATAGGATGTAAAATGTTCAAGAAGCACTTTGCGGGATCTGCTGCCTATCCAAATATTGTCAAATGCAAATCCATCATTACTATTTGATGTACCATCAGAAGCATAGATTAGTCTTAGTTTAACATCCTGCCTGCCTTTAAGGATATCCAGCCTGTTGCGCGATGTCATCCATCCGGTATCCTGTTCTGCTATTGAGGTCCACCCAACCGTATTACCTCCGGGGGCACTGTTTATTTGAAATGAATTATACCAGTCAATCCCATTTTCAAGTGTACCAAGCAGTTTCCACTCATTAGTGTCACCAAGTTTGTACTGCAAAGAAGCCCCGTCACGATTCTTATCAAACCGTTTCCAGATATCAAGCTGAATCATAGGCCTTTCAATGCTTGTAAAGTCAAAACAGGGACCTTCGATTGAATATCCACCAGACTCCTGATTATTTATGTCAAAGTTTGTATACCACGCATTCACACCTGAAGAGGCACTATTTATCACATCACGATCGGGTAAACCGAATGACCAAAGATTAACAAGCTCATCCCTGGAAGGCACCCAACCATTGGTTCCTGTTTCAAAGTCTTCAAAATAGGAATCAGATTGCAGAACAACTGTTGGTCTGATAAATATCTCTTTAGTGATTGTATCATAACATCCGTCATAATTTGTGAAAACTACAAGCTCGGCATCGAAAGTTCCTACGGCTAACTTGGGATACTTTACTGCATCCCCGCTGAGAGGAGGCTTACCATCAAAAAAGTTCCAGCTATAACCAGATACAGGTGTTGATGATGTAGTAGTAGAAAAAATATGAAGTGAATCATCCGGCAGGTAACAATCACCCTGCCATGAAAAATCTGCTTTTGGCCTTACACCCAGATCTATAGTTTGTATAAGATCATCAACACATCCGTTTATAGTCTCTGTAGTCAATTCAACTATCCTTGGACCATATGTCAGGTAGAGATGTCCGGGATTCTCTTCATTGCTTTCGTTATAACTACTTCCCGGGTCACCAAACTTCCACGACCAGGTAGCAATAACATCGTCAGAAACTGACGTGTTTATAAATTTAGTTGTATCGGATGAGTCATCAATGCATACATCCTCTAACAAAAATGATACCGAAGGGGCAGGATGAATAATAATCGGGACAGTTACGGAAACTGAACAGCCTGTCAGAATGTTCAGATAGGTATATGATACATCCTGAGGACCCAGTCCTGATGAGGGAACCAGCAGATTACCGCTAACAGGGCCTGTAAATATTCCTCCCTCCCTGTTAGTAAATAATTCAAACGGGGATTGATTATTACAAAACTCCGACAGTGTGTTAAGATTATTGATTATCACGATGCCAATAGAGTCGATATAAACTGTCTTTGAAATTGTATAGTCAACGCCATCCCAAACATATTCAAACCATACGGTATCATATTCAGCTCCGACATCCGGAATATAATAGTCTGCACCAGTTGGAGCTGTATGAGTGATTCCTCCTTTTGTATTGGTGAATCCCGCAATTGTTACACCGGCGGGAAGCCCGGTTGCAATTATACTATAGGTAGTATCGTTGTAACAAATCACACCCGGAAGTGATTCAATTATTCCTTCTGCCTGTCTTACAAGTGTATTATTTGTTGTCGTTTCATAGCAACCATTACTATCGGTAATAGAATACCTTATTTCGTGACTGCCAACACCTGCAAGATCAGGGTAAAAGTCAGATTCTGCAATCCCCGGCCCGGTGAATGTTCCTCCTGGTGTAACAGGAATAAGAAGCGCGGGATCTCCTTCCAGGTTATATGTTGGATCTATCGAGAATCCGGGCTCCGGCAGTTCATTAATAGTCACAAATTCTGTCAATATCTTACTATAACAACCATGCGGAGACCTGTATTGAAAAGTTATGGGATAGGTACTATCTGCTGCAACCATGGTTGGATTAAGTACTGCAGAAGTTGCAGATTTATCGGTTAGCATATCCCCTGTCCAGGTAGCTGTTCCTCCGGCAGGGTATATACTATCTACAGTAATAAACCGGGCTGCAGCATCTGTACAATACTGAGTTTCAAGATTTTGAAAGACAGGGTTTGTTCCTACAGAGTCAATAACAAAACCTTTATCAATAACAATTATTGATGAATCTCTTTTATAGGAAAAATAAATACTGTCGGCAGAATTCCCTGGTCCGAAAATTGCCGGATCAATAATAATCGTAGTATCATTCAATAAACCGGTTTGCGCCAGAGGATTCGTAAGAAAAAATGTTGGTTCAAAAGCATCAACCGGAAGGTTTCTTACTATAATTGTATCTTCTCCGTTATCATAACAATAAACACTTTTTAAACTTTCAAAATAAGTCTCAATAGGCTTAACAATAACTGTATCGGTTACCTCCTGAACACAGGTGTGTCCGGAAAAAGAGAGTATCAGAAGATAATCTAAGTAGAACGGACTATCATCAGGATTTACAGAAGATGGATCAAACTGATCAACAGTTACACCTGTTCCGCTAAAAACTCCTCCCGGGGGTCCGGCTATAAGAGTAAAGGGGTCATCAACAACACTTACGTTATCCGTTAAAATATCAAATGTAACCAGCGAATCGCTGAGTGCTTCCACTCCAACCACAGGAGTTTTATTGGAAGAAACAGGTGTTATGCCGAATTTTATCTGCGCCCCTTCATCAGCTAATGTTAATGTATAATTAATAGCTGTACCAACTTCAACACCATCCCTATACCATTTATAAATAGAGGTTCCCTCCTTTTTTCCATAAGTGTATGTATAATTCCCTGTTAGAACCTCAGATGTTAATCTTGTACCTGAAATACAGACATCAGATGCAACAGGAACTCCCGGTGCAGGTACAGATGCAGTAGCAGCACTTGCTGCCGGGTCCCCTTCAAGAGGATAGCCCGTAGTAGTTACAGGTATCACCTCAAAAGTTAATACGCTCCCTATATCATCAAAGGTAACAGTGTAAACAAGGGCGTCAGCCCCGGAAATTATCTCAGCATCCCTGTACCACCGGTATATCGATGTTTCTTCAACATCTCCATCGACATCAGAATAAGAATAGGATGCAGTAAGATCATCACCTACCTCTGGTGTCATATTATCAATTAACACTGCACTTGCAACAGGAGCTGAATTAATAGTACCATGAGCAGAGGTCCAAATCTGAACTCCATCGGCTACCCCGGTTTGAGCAATCGGTTTAACACTAAAGAAAATATACTTACCCTGGTCTGATGACCTTACTTTATATGCAGCTTCAGTCTCACCGAAAACAACAGATGCATCACCAACTGATGTTGTTAACCCGACTAACCAGGAAAATTCCGAAGCTCCCTCAAAATCACCATCTGCATCACTATAATCATAATCACCAATAAGCACATCATCTACGAAGTTGCCTCCGGATATGGTTTCATTCGATGCTACAGGAGCAACATTTGCAACTACAGGGCCATGAGCGCTACTCCACGCAAAAATACCGTCTGTGGTACCCGTTGCAGCGATAGGTTGTACCCCAAAGAAAAAATACTTATCCTCGTCGGAGGACTGTATCTCGTAGGTTTGAGAATTTGCTGAAGGAATATCAACTGCATCTCCAAAACTTGTTGTAGTACTGATTCTCCATTGATAATTAGAGGTGCCCTCCAGATCATTATCAGCATCGTAATAATTATATGTTGCTGAAATAATATCTCCTACGTTTAACCCGCCTGATATTACTGCATTCGATGCTACCGGAGCACTGTTTGCGATCACAATGGCACTAACCGCACTCCATGCAGTATCGTAAACAGCCAAATCCACTAAATCCACCCTAAGCAGTAATCTATGCCCAATATCTGCTGAAACAATAGTATAATCTTCAGTGGTTGCCAGATCAATCGTATCCTGATCAGGAGCCGCATCCACAATACGCATCCATAGGAACCCAAATGTTGGATTATTTAGATTTTTTGCCGTATAGCTAGACTGTACAGTCTTTCCTTCAGTCAATACTCCTACAATTGATGCATCGTTGACTTCCTGTGCACTTACTGTTAAACCCAGAAGCAATATTAGCAGGCAGCTATTTAATATTCGTTTCATCAGGAATAATTTTTTAATGGGTTACCATAAATATTATCAGAATAGCGCCACCGGAGGCGCGAATTTATAAAGACATATCATTGAATTATTTTCAATGATGTCTGTTCCAATTGCAACAATATTCCCCATATAGTCAACTATCACATCATTAGCTATCTGGCTTCCGGTTCCGCCAGTATAATAAGGAGGGAGGTACTCTTCTCCCGATAAATTCATATAGTAAAACATCATGTTTGCCGAAGTTAAATTCCCCTTTGCTCCTGCTATAATAAAATAACCATCGGGATGAAGAGCCACTGAGTTTATGATTACTTCCTCGCCAGAGAAATTAATAGATTTATAAAATTTTTCCGGAGCAAAAATATCTGATTCAACTTCAATAGCAATCAAGGAAGTAGTAATATCAATGGAACTCCCTCCTGCACCAATCATTAAATAGCTGTCATTCAGAGCAATAAGATCAACTGCCGTTTCGTTCCCCGCTCCACCAAAAGACTTAAACCCCCAACTATTCCCAACGGAATTGATTCCAAATAATATTAAATTATTAAGATCCTGACCCTGATCCGATTTATCGGTTGTTGCAAAAATCATGTAACCATCCGTTCCAATCTGCTCACAGATCTTAACTCCATAATCATTCCCTTCAAAGCCATAGGATACAGACCATAAGCTATCGCCCTGCGCATTGAGTTTAACAATAAACACATTTTGCATTCCGGAAGGATTATCAGTTCCGAATCCCACGGCAAAATTCATCATATCGGTTGAACCCACTATCAGCAACCCCCCGTCGGCTGTTTCAATAATATCATTCCCCTCCTGGTTCCCCTGGCCACCGACTGACTTTTGCCATACCATTGTCCCGGAGGAGTTAATTTTGGACACAAAAATATCTGTATGGATAATCCCATTACTCTCACTAGTGATAACGCCAGTAGAAGCGAGGTTTCCGTCATCAAGGGCAATTATTGCTCTCCCTTCGTCAAATCCTTCAGAATCAGAGTTAAGCAAACTTAACTGGCTTCCATTATCATCCGTAATAATCACTCCAAAATCGTTATCAGACGATTCGATGAACTGGGTTCCTGTGCCGTTATCGGTTCTTGTAATCACCTCTAACCGACCACATAAAGCATAACCTGTTGATGTAAGTGCTATAGATGCACCCACATCATTATAGGCATCTCCATAAAGTTTTAGAATGGGATTCTCATAGCTACCTTTATCAGGGTATTTTTCACAAGATACAAGACCCGCAATAATTATTAGAAATGGTATAATATATTTCATCAGTTACTCCTCCATTCTTTCAGGTTTATAAATAATGAAAACATAGCCCATGCTTAGCCTGAGCGTATTCAGTCTGAACATATCATCGGTATAAAAATAATACCACTCCATGTTCTCAGGAATACCGGCAATAATCTGATTCTTAATTCCCATCTGTGTAGAAATATCTATAAACGCATATCCCTTTGTCCTTTTATACTTACAACCTATCCCGGCCGCAACCATAAAATCCAGTCTGTTTCTAAGGTCAATACGGTTCACATTCTCACCGGTACGTGGAACAGGGTTATTGATATCCTTATTAATAAAGGCAGATCTCGAATCAGTGTAAAGGTTAAGTGCGACTCCTGCTCCTCCTTTAATATATGGGATAAATGAACCATATTGTTTTGGATTGTAATAGAGTGATACAGGACTTTCAAACCTGCGTTGTTTTTCATAATATTCGACCATTCCAAAATCAAGAAAATCTTCAGTTTTCTTAAAAGACACTTCCGAATAATCAATTTCGAGACCGATCTCTAACCGATCATTCAGTTTATACCGAATATCGGCGCCTGCCTGTATGGTAAAATTATCGTTATAATAATTAATTTCACCCGGGTTACCCGATAATGACTGGCTTGTCTTACCGAGCAGGTATGTTAAATTTATCCCTCCATGAAGCCCGAAGTGAATCACAGGCTTTACAATAAATTTGTTAAAGAGATATACAAAATCGGCATGGTCGGTTGGACTGATTTCATACTCAGGATATTTCCTTAAAAACTCCATCATTGCCTTTTCAGCCATATCTGTCTTATCATCAAAAAGGTATGATCTGATAATAAGTTTATAGGCTGATAATTCTTCAGCGTCTGTAAATCCTGATACAAGACATTGCTCAAGCAGTGCCGGAACATCTTCGACGAGCCCGGCATTAAATTGATTCTCGGCATTCCTCAATTTTACTGCGCAATCCTGCCCGGCAAGATTTACAACAAAAACAGAACCAATAATTACCATTAATATTGGTGGTCGCAACATAACCGGTCAGTTTAATATGTTAATACTATTCTCCATTTTTTTCCTGCACTCTTATACTTAGATCTTTCTTTGAGCATGTCTCTTCATAGTCAATATCCTTCGCAACATAACGGTCCCACTCCTCCTGTGTAAAGTTCCTTGTCAGGATACTACAAATATCAGATACCATATAATTAACATGTGACGGACGCGCAACAAGATTTCTTCCTTCGGTAACTCCGCCTGAGACAAGGATCTGTCCATCAGTGCTAAAAGCAAGGGCAAGGACAAAACCTTCATTATCTTCCAAAGAGATGGGAGGTTCAGTAAAATCATCTATATTCCATATTTTTACATTCCCATCCATACTACTGGACGCCATCTGGTTATTGATGTTATTGAACCTGATATCGCTGACTCTTGCAGAATGCCCCTTCACCTCAGACTCTTTAGCATAAGTCTCAATATTCCATAATTCAATCATTCCGTTCATAAAACCAATGGCAAGAACATCACTATTACTAAATCTAATTACATTTACTGATCCGTTTTCAGAGCTAATCGATTGGAGAGAATTATCGTTAAGAAGGTTCCATAGCTTGATCTCACCATCAGTGGTGGCCCCTGCAAGGTATTTCCCTGATCCGGAAATATCCAGAGAGATTATTATCTCATCCTCAATATTCACTTCTGAATATTGCTTTGTCTCCATATCCCACTTCAGCAGTTGTCCGTCTAGTCCCGACGAATACATAAATCTGTTATCAGGAGTAAATACAAGTGATTTTATCTTGTCATTATGGCCATTAAACTCAAACGCCATACCGGACCCTGAAACAGGAAATACTCTGATTACAGACTGATCATTACCGCATGCAAGATATTTCCCATCATTACTGATGGTTATGATATCCATTATTTCGTCACCTTCAAAAATAACCAGAGGATCGCTGTTAATACTATCAAGGCTCCATCTCATAACTTTTCCATCAGAGCCTGATGTAAAAAACTGATTATTGTTTTTCAGGAATGAAATACTCTTTACTGATCCTGAGTGTCCCTCAAAATTCTTATAATTTTGCCCGCCAAATGCTTTTGCAACACTATATAAACCCATATAAATATCTGCATCATTAGGCAGCCCTCTGTTTCTATTGTTAAAAATATAGGCCTGGTATGCGAGTAATACCTGAAGAGCACCCTTACCACTCGCCTGTACAGATTTTATAGCCATCGACTTACCAATAGATACCATCCTAAGCCTAGTAGCCTCTGTTGCATTTTCTATTGCAAGTTTTTCCTGTTGAATAGCTCTTTCAGCACTCTCATTGGCAAGCTTTTCCTGCTCCAGCGCCAGTTCAGCATTATCCCTGGCATCTTTTGCGTTTCTATCTGCAATTTTTCGTTGTATATTTGCCCTTTCGGCATTTATTTGTGCCTCATTAGCATTAGCAAGTGCGCGTTGCTCCTGCACCTTTGCTAGTTCAGCATTTTCCTTTGCCTCATCTGCATTTTCTATTGCCAGTTGTTCCTGCTCCAGGGCTTTCTGTTCAGAAACAATAGCCTCCTGCTTACTTTTTTCAGCCTCCACCTGCTTAACAAATGCGTATAACATAAAAAAGACAGATATAATTGCTGCAGTACCAAGTATCATTGCAGTTATACGACTCCTCCTTAACTGACGTTTTTGTGCTCGTATCTTATTTTCCTCATCAGTCAGGTACTCCTTTTCACTGGTACGCAGATAAACCATTGCCCTCTCGAAGGCAGGATTAAATCTCTCAGCCCATGTAAGTGTTGGCCTGTTATCATTTCTCCAGTTAAGTGCCAGTTGAAGATCCGGAGGTCTCCAAAGGGTTGTCTTTCCCTCCTGGAACATCTCAGAAGCTTCCGATAATCGCATATACATTAATACTGAAGCTGCCTCCTCATCTACCCATTCGGCAAGCCTGTCCCAAACCCTCATCAGGCTTTCATGAGAAATATCTATAACTGTTTCAGGAGTGAGTTTTACATCCGGACCCGGTGTAACAAATGACCTGCCTGCCGATCGGAAGACATCAACCACTTTATAAAGTTCTTCGACTGAACATCTGGCAATCGCCGCAATTGTTTCAACTCCCGTAGGGTGCCTGAGTCCTCTGTTATCACTTCCTTTCTCAGTGATTGTTTTAAAGAGTACCTGGCATATCTCCTTTCCCCTGCTGTCAAGCTCTTCATATGCCTCATTCGCATGCCTCGACATTGCCTCACTCATCCGTCCTACAGAATCATAGTCGGAAACAGAAACCGGCCGGTTTGTTTGACCCATTTTGCTCCAGTGCGACCATGTTCTCATTAGTACATGCTGCAATACAGGTAGCTGGTCAATACGTGATCCTATTTCATTAAGTAAAAGATCTGTAAGTTCGGCTTCGATATTAGCCCCGGCATATTCAACCGGACCGGTAATAACCTTCATATAATTCTCCCTGGCCATATGCGGCACCAGGTAGTTGCTTTCATTGATCAGGCCTGTAAGTCCCTGAAAATATGAGCACTCTCCTATATAATCAGATCTCATAGTAATAATCACATTTATGTTATGATCTGATTTTGTTATTGCATTAACTATAAGGTTAACAAACCTCCTCGACTCGTCAGCAATTAATCTGTCCTTGCGTGATGTTCTAAACCTAAACAGTTCCTCAAACTGGTCAATAATAAGGAGTAACCTTGTTCCATGTTTAAGATTCAGCAACGAAACTGCATCTTCTAATCCATTCTCATTGTCCTGAAGTAATGATTCAATTTTTTTACTGTTTTCGTTCCGGTTTCCTTTTATCTCCCCTGCAAACAGGTCAGACAGATTTCCAATAGGGTTATTGCCCGGCCGCATACTATGAACCAGCCATTCTCCATTATTACCATTCTGATCCTGCTTTATCAACCTCGGGATAACACCACAATAGATCAGGGATGATTTTCCACTTCCGGATGCACCGATAACGGTAACAAAACTATTTTTATTCAACTTGGCCACTACCTCCTCACTCTGACCTTCCCGGCCAAAGAAAAGATCGCTTTCATCAGTTGAGAATGGTCTTAATCCGGGGAACGGGTTAATCAATTCCCGGGGGGTTGTTTTTGCTCCAGTCACACTGTTTTTCATTATTTGTTTATCAAATTACTAACAGGACTATATCTTTATTCCGATCACCAGTATATCATCTACCTGCTCACGGTCTCCCATCCACTCTTCCAGTTTGCTATTAAGTATTTCTTTCTGTTCCTCCATAGGCTTCTGATGAATAGATAACAACAATTCTCTGAATTTTTTGGTTGCAAATTTTTTATCGTCCGTACCACCAAACTGATCCGCATATCCATCAGAATAGATATAGATACAGTCACCTTTCTTAAGGTCTATATCAACCCTGGTAAATATCTGCTCCTTTATGCCTTCATATGCTCCTATTGGAAATTTATCTCCTTTGTACTGAATTAGTTCATTATCTCTGATAAAAACCAATGGGTTATTTGCACCGGAGAACTGCAGTTTATCCATTTTATCTGAAAACAGACATAAAGCAAGGTCCATTCCATCCATTACCTTCGATTCATGTGTATCCACGCTAAGAGTCTCAATAACCCCTTTATTCAGGTTATTAAGCAATTCATCAGTGGTTTTTGATTTCTTGACATTCACTGCATGGTTTAGCTGGTTATGCCCGACAATTGACATAAATGCGCCCGGCACTCCATGACCTGTGCAATCAACGGCAGATATCATTATCTGGTTGTTATTCCTGTGAAACCAATAAAAATCTCCACTCACAATATCTTTTGGACGATAATAGATAAAATGGTTGCTAAATGATTTCTTAATAAAGTCGTCTGAAGGCAATATGGCTGTCTGGATTCTCCTGGCATAATGGATACTGTCCATAATATGCCGCCTCTGTTCCTCTATCTCAAGTTTCTGCTTTTCAATCTCAGCGGTACGATCTTTCACCATCTGCTCAAGTTCATTGTAATATTTCTCCAGTTCGTCAATCATCATATTGAACTTTGTAGAGAGCTTGGTAATCTCATTATTACCTATTACATCAGCCCGTTCACTAAGATGTCCACCGGTAATACGATCTACATTCTCAACAAGTTTTTTTATTGGCTGTGTAATTATTTTTGTCTTACGATAGATCAGAATGGCTACTATTAACAATGTAAGTAAGAAAAGAACAGCAAACTTTGTAAGCTCCCTTTTAAGAAGCACTTTTTCTGATGTCCGGTCAGAAACTATCCTTATCACTGATCCCTTATAGAACTGTGAGTTAATCCGGGGCAAATAGAGGTACTGATAGTGATACAACTGTTTACCCGTCTTTTCATACAGGGCAATAGTGTCTTGATTAATAAAAGTTTTGTGAAGAATATCCCCCTTGTCACTAAAAAACAGTGCTTTCGAATTTAAGCTGAATATTGTATCAGCCATAAAGAATATCTCCAGATCCATTATTCCTTCATTCTCCCTGATTATATGGGCTTTGACATTCTCAATTGTATTCAGCACATCATTTGCTTCACTTGAATATACTCCCAGTTCAACAACATATTTTTTATCCAGTGTTGCCTGGTAGGTATATTTTCTGGGTTTCTTAGTAGAGGCTTCAATAGCAAATCTGGTATTTATAAATACACCGGTATCAAATACGTGTAACAGATGTTTCTTATGTTCTTCACCTAAATTGAAAAGGTTAAAGCCAAGGTCATTTTTAAAGGTAGTATTTACAATTATGCCACTGGGATCAATAATATAAATATCCTCTGTCTCCGAACTCATTCCCAGCTCATTACATATTCGATTCAGATCAATACTCTCAATATTTTTTGTATCCCGCAAGTATTGATTTACAAGTTTGTCAGACAGAAACTCCATGCGATTTGAAATACTCTTTTCAATAATTGTGATTGCCAGTTCCTGAAATTTAAGCACTTCGGTTATCTCACTCGAAATAATACTGTTTTTTTCATTATTTGAGTTGATAATAATTGTTTTTGTATTTACAAAATTAAGGAAAGCCATTATTAACAGCGCCGTCAGGGTTGGAAGTATTATATTCAGAATTAACTGATTAAAAATTGTTGTTTGCCGTCTTCCCATAAATAGTTAATTATTATCAATATACAATTCAATACTTTCCCGGTGCTCCGGCTTATAAAATAGCATTTCGGCAAGTACGTTTATATCAAGTTTGTAAATATCAGACCCGCTGATCTCTGAAATTTCACCATCACCTATTTCAGCACCAATCTCCTGCCAGTTAATGTAGATTTTGTCTGCCGGATCGTTAATTCTCCATACGATATAATCACCCCTTTCCAGATGGGTTACATCAGCTCCGGCTATATATTCTGTTTCAAGTGATAGGGAGATAAGATCTTCTTCCGGAATATTTCTGAACCTGCCGGTCAGGAAAAGTACTTTACGGTAGAGTTCATTATGCTCACCTACTTCACCTGATACCACTGTAGAAAGATGCTCTCTGAATTGTACAGGTATCCTTGGAGCACAAAAATCATAAACTTCTTCATAATTCTCCTTCAGGAACCTGACAGCCTCTTCCCGTAGTATTTTATTCTGGCTGAAAAGAAGAGCAATTATAAAGTCAGGGTTTTCCGGTCTGTCGAGTTTAAGAAGACTTCTCAACGCAGTTGCTTTAGCCCAAACAGAGATATGATTATAATCTTTATTAATAAGGTCGGTTACCAGTTCGGTATAATCAGGTATCTCACCGGGATAGAACTGGAAGAGATTCTTTAATTTTTCTTCGTCATTCACTACATCAAGGAGTGCTGACAATCTCGGTTTTAATGAATTATCAACTACAATATCGAGCATCTCGAGCGCAAAATTTACACTTTCAACTGTTCCGCTATGAAGATTTTCCTTTATCTTATCGAAAGATGCTTTATCGTAAATCAGGGATAAAAGGTCAAAAAGGAAATTATGCCACCAGAGTGTCTCTTTTTCGATTACGGCCAGTAACTCTTCATCTCCATTTTCTCTCAGAGAAAGAGAGGCAGAAATATTCCATGTTAAAAGTCTGATTACCTCCTGTATCTCCTGTATGATCCTGTCTTTGATTTCATCCTTAGCTTCAAATCCGCATTTCAGCATAGCTGTAACAGCCTCTTTCCTTAAAAGACGATGTACCGACCATAAACGAGGAAGTAAGAAATCAATAGCTGTGGGCACTCCTGTTTCACCAAACAATCTTACAATTAATATCCTTACACTAATATTGCCCGATGATCTGAAAAAATGAGCTGAAAGCGCACTCAGGGACGACTCCCCGAATGATCTGAGAACACAATAAGCATCTTTTGTAATTTCCGGAACATCCAGACAGTCACAAACCTCCGGCAATAATTCAGTTACCTGATGCTTCCCTATTAAAAAGAGTGTTTCTCTCCTGACATTATAATCTTTATCACGTATAAGCCTTAATAATTCGGTAATAAGTGGTTGCTTACCCAAATAAAAGAGTGACCCGATCAGTATTCCCCTATTTTCTGTTTTTTCGATCTCACTATCCAGATCATAGAATTTTGTTAATAAAACACCAGGAATTCTGCTTTTCATTTTCTTAATTGCAGTTTTCAAACGCAGATTAAGATCATTATCCGTTACATTTTTCTCAAGTTTCCCGAAGAGCGGAAGCAGGTTCGGATTGGGATCATTCTCAGCCAGATTAATAACTGTATTAATCAACTCCCTGCCGGAAGCAATATATTCACTCTTCTCTTCATCTGAGATTATGTCAAAATAATTATTGATCAATGAGAAACCCCTGGCAGATACAGACCCTGATTCGTTTGCAACTATATCATCCTCATTAATATCATCTGAAGATTCGAGAGATTTCCGGACTGATTGTCTGTAATCCGAATATAGCCTGAACGCAAACAATATCCACAGAACTATCACTATGGAAAGAACCCATGAAAAATGTATCAGTTTCACAAAAACAAGAGCTCCAAGGCCTGATAGCAGCAAACCAGATGATAATGCAGCTATTTCGTTCACTGTTCCATCAATAGCTGATTGTACATTATACCGTACCTTTTCACCAAGAGTCTGATAGAGTACCTTAAAGGCCGGTGTCTCCACTGAATCTTTCATCGCCTTTGAAAAGAGCCTGCTTATCCCCAGAATCAGGAAGAATATCATAAATCCTGAAGTACCCGACGAATATCCCATCGCAGACCCGAGAATCACAGCCGCAATAGCAAATAATCCAATAAGAACAGGCCCGACTACAAGTGTAATTTTAAGCCCGTGATTTTTTATAAGGTATGAAAAAAGAAAGGTTTTTATCAGGAGGGTAAATACCATCATGCTGCCTTCAAACAAACCCAGAAATCTTGCCAGTTCCTGTTCCCCCGGATATCTCGCCCTGGTAACTGCCATAAAGGAGTATTGAATAAAGAACATTACCATCACAGAAAGTGCAACAAAAAATCCCATAGAAAGTATATACCTGTCTTTACGGAACAATTTCAGTATGCTTTTCGATTCACCGGTAGCCGATCGTTGTGCCAGTACTTGATTATTTTTCTTACCGATAATTCCCTGAACAATCAGAGCCGCCAGGATGCTGATTGCACTTATAAAGAGAATGTCGGATGTATTTATATTTAATGAAAGAAGAGCAGGTATAGAAAAGCTACTGACTATTACACCAACGACAATACCTGTATCGATAATTCCAAATAATCGTTTACCCTGTCTGAGTGTAAACAGTCGGCCTGTTGTACCGTAGAAACCAAGAAGGGCCAGAATATTTAATGGCCCCATCATAATAAAGATTGCGAAGATGACCCATGAACTGGTATCGTTCATTGCAAGAAAAGACAAGGCAAGGGTTACAATTATAACAAAAAGAAGATTTAGTATCGAGAATCCCAGGAATTTTGACCTTGATTGAAAATATGTATATAACCAGGTAAGACCACTTCCTGCAAGACCTGAAAGGATGTATGCTCTGGCCATCAGTGTCTCATCAAATTTAGCAAGAAAAAGGGAGTGAGCAGTTATATTAAAAACACCATAAAAAATACCAAGAAAGACTGACTGGATTAACAATAAAGTAATCAAGCCTTTCTCTTCCCTCTCGATACTAAAGAGATTGCCAAATTTATTTCCCATCCCGGCGTATTATATTAGTAAACCAAAATAGGCATTATTTTACTTATGACCAACCGAAGGAAGAATTAATAACTATACCTCTGGTACTGATTTAGATTCAATATGAATAAGATATAAAAGAAATATTCTCAAATGATAGTTCGAAACAATTATTATGACCCTTTTGTTTAATCAATGAAGGTTAAATAAATGTATATAACATCAAATCATCATAGAAAAGATTTTCGTTTTGAAATAAATAAAATTTGAATAACTTTAGCTTATGTTTGGGCCAGATAACCTTACTGAGAAAGTCATCAAAAGAAGACGGGAAATGGTATTTATCATTCTTTCCGGCTTTTTTCTTGGCACTTTGGCTATTCTGAATATCCTCGGCATCTCAAGGCAGATTGATTTATCATTCTATCTTTTCGGATCTAAAATTCCTTTCATAGTATTTGTCGGGGTACTTCCCTATCCGATAACATTCCTTTGCACAGACTTTATAAGTGAATTATATGGGAAAAAACGGGCCACAATGGTTGTCTGGACAGGTCTTATTCTAAATATCTGGGTCCTGTTTATTCTCTGGATTGGGGGTGCTTTGCCACCTCACCCCGAACTTGGTCCTGACAATCTCCCATATCCCGATGACTTTAACCGAACCTTCTTCATGATCAGAAAGCTTACATTTGGGGCAACCATTGCATCAATGTTTGCTTACCTCACAGCCCAGTTTGTTGATGTTCAGATCTTTCATCTTCTTAAGAAGGCGACTCGCGGAAAAGCTCTGTGGCTAAGAAATAACGGAAGCACACTAATCAGCCAGATGGTTGATTCGGTAGCTGTTGTATCAGTTACATGGTTTTTTGCGAAGGATGCTATTAATATTACATACGGAGAAACAGCTTTCCATGCAATTACTATCCTGATACTTTCGAACTATGTTTTCAAGATGGTAAGCGCCCTTTTTGATACTGTTCCTTTCTATATCGGAACAAAATGGCTTTCAAAATACCTGCAAATCGATCCTAATAAAGATTATCAGGAAGATGCCTCTGAATCGCAAGAGTGATTTCTGAGATATCAGCATTCAGCCCATCCATAACAATTGCCGCCCTGTTATACCATTTTTCACGATGCGTAATTGTTGTTTTAATATAGTCGAGCAGTTCACTATCATTCATATCTTTTATAAGGGGTCGCACAGTGCCTGATTTACCAAGCCTGTTTCTAAGAGCGCCAGCACTCATCTTAAGGTAAATAGTAATTCCTGTCCGGTTCATATAATCCATATTATCGTAAAAACAGGGTGTCCCACCTCCGCAGGCTACTACATTATTCCGGGTATTGTCGATATTTCTTAGTACTTCGGCCTCAGTCTCCCTGAAAAAATGTTCGCCCTTATCGCGAAAAACATCTTCTACAGACAAACCTGTCGTGGTTTCAATCAGTTTATCCAGGTCTGAGAAATTCCAGCCTAGCAGTGTTGCAACTTTTTGTGCAACCGTGGTTTTCCCTGATCCCATAAAGCCAATAATATATACTATCATTGGAACAACTTATCTGTTAATATTGAGTAAATTCTCCTATTCAAACAGTGACATCTGGGCCGGATCATCGGCGGGGGCATTATCGTTGTTGCCCGCATCCTCCTCATCCGGTTCATTGTCATTGCTTCCGGCTTTAGGCTCCGCTTCACGTATTACAACCGGTTCTATCTCTTTGATATTATTTACACTATAGTTGGTCAGCCTTTTCCCTTTTGCCTTAAAGCTTTTTACACCAATAAACTCAGCAACCTCAATAATCTCATTTTCCCGGCTCTTATGCTTCCCTCCGAACATAATCTCAAATCTCGGATAATCAACTTCGGTAAGACTGATCAGTTTTGAATCGGGGTTCTCATTGATGAAATACTGTAGTTTGTCATTCTCCTCGAGTTCAAATCGTTTGACATAATAATATCCCTGCTCAGCATCCCAATAGACAGCTGAATAAACAATATTGGACCTGAATTTCTCAATAACCAGAATATTATCCTCAAAATGGTTTGAAAGATCAAAGTTGGTTACCCTGAACCTGCCATCCCTGGTAATTACAAGTATCTTATCATCAGCACTGAACTCACCAAGAAAGATTCCCCTGTTATCGGCATTCAGTCTGTTTACAGTATCATCAAACCAAATCTTCCTGTCTCCCAGGGTTGAGACACCCTTCTCCTTAAGCGAAATCTTCTGTACTGCATTTCTGGTAAGGATATTCCCAATTGAACTCTTATTTTTAATAGCAAGTTCTCCAAAATCGAATTCAATGACCAGCTTTTTAAGTCTTGCCTTTGGTTTATGCTGCACTCTGATTACTTCGGCTTCTCCGTTTGGATTCGCACTGAAATAGAGGATTCTGCTATGGCCGTTGCCTTTTGTAAGATTATACTCTTTATCCCTTGTAACTCCGTTAATGGCACATCTCTTCACCATAATATTACCCCCTTTGCCATCACGGTATGCTATATTAAAGATCGTCCGGGTGTCATTCTTAAGAAAGACATCAACATAGAGAATATCTTTTCCGACAAAATGTTTGTCAGCAACTTTTGTTATAAGATACGTGCCATCCCTTAGTATAACAATTATATCATCGATATCAGAGCAGTCACAAACAAACTCATCTTTCCTTAACCCTGTCCCAATAAATCCTTCAGCCCTGTTAACATACAATTTGGCATTGCTTGCCACCACCTTGGTCGCCTCAATTGTGTCAAAACTTCTGATCTCGGTTAAGCGTTCTCTTCCTTTCCCATATTTTTTTCTGATCTGTCTTATATAGTTGATACTAAACAGTATAATATTAGCAAGGTGATTCTTTACCTCCTCCAGCTCAAACTCAATTCCTTTTATTATTTCATCTGCTTTTTTAACATCATACCGCGATATCCTCTTGATCTTAATCTCTGTAAGCTTAATTATATCATCACGGGTAACATCTCTCCTTAATAATTTCTTAAAGGGTTCCAGTCCCTTGTCTATTGCTTCAATCACTGCCTCCCATGTTTCGCACTCCTCGATATCCCTGTAAATCCGCTCTTCAATAAATATTTTTTCAAGAGATGAAAGATGCCACGATTCTTCAAGCTCTGTCTTTCTTATCTCCAGTTCTCTTCGAAGCAGTTCCACAGTATTATCAACCGATCGGCGAAGGATCTCTTTTACCCCAATAAACTCTGGTCTGTTATCATAAATAACACATGCGTTGGGAGATACTGACACTTCACAATCGGTAAAAGCATACAGGGCGTCAATAGTTTTATCAGGAGAAACGCCAGGAGCAAGATAGATTAGTATCTCAACATTTTCGGCAGTGTTATCATCAATCTTCTTAACCTTTATCTTTCCCCTCTCATTAGCCTTTACAATTGAATCGATAAGACTTGAAGTTGTTTTACCATATGGTATCTCTTTAACAATCAGTACCTTTTTGTCAGATTTTTCGATCCGGGCCCTTATTTTGATATTTCCTCCTCTTAGTCCGTCATTATACCTTGAAACGTCAATCATGCCACCGGTCGGAAAATCAGGATAAAGATCAAACTCCTTACCCTCAAGATAACTAACCGATGCATCAAGCAGTTCATTAAAATTATGGGGAAGTATCTTGGATGCAAGCCCTACAGCTATCCCCTCAACACCCTGAGCCAGAAGCAAAGGGAATTTCACAGGGAGGGTAATAGGTTCCTTGTTGCGTCCATCATATGATCGTTTCCAGATAGTTGTTTTCGGATTGAACAGTACTTCAACTGCAAATTTCGATAACCGTGCCTCTATATATCTGGGAGCAGCTGAGCCGTCACCAGTAAGCACGTTCCCCCAGTTACCCTGGGTGTCAATCAACAAGTCTTTTTGTCCGAGTTGTACAAGGGCATCACCAATCGAAGCATCTCCATGCGGATGAAACTGCATCGTATGGCCGATAATATTAGCTACTTTATTATACCTGCCATCATCCATGCGCTTCATAGAATGAAGGATTCGACGCTGAACAGGCTTTAATCCGTCACTCACATGTGGCACAGCTCTTTCAAGAATAACATACGATGCATAATCAAGAAACCAATCCTGATACATTCCGCTAAGAGCAGTAACCTTGTGCATTCCTACAGGTATTACACCATTTTTACCGTTCTTCCCATTCCTCTTCACTCCTTTTTCTCTCTCCTCAGAAATTTTCTCAGGGGTTTTATCGTCCATTTATTACTACTCCTTCCTGTGCAGTGTTACAATTTATATTTATTGCCATTTTTTGCCTATGCTGTCTCTTCAATCATATCCTCTTCAAATCTGAGGTTCTCAATAATAAATTCCTGTCTTTCCTGAGTATTCTTACCCATATAAAATACCAGTAAATCCTTTACAGAGTCATCTCTTTTCATTCTTACCGGTTCAAGTCTCATACTTTTACCAATAAAATGTTTAAACTCCCCGGGAGATATCTCGCCTAATCCCTTAAACCTGGTTATCTCGGCGTTATTGCCGAGTGCCTTTAGCGCTCTCTCCTTTTCCTGCTCAGTATAGCAATAGCGGGTCTCCTTTTTAGTCCTCACCCTGAAAAGCGGTGTTTGAAGTATATAAACATGACCTTTACGCACAAGGTCGGGAAAGAACTGAAGAAAAAAAGTTAATAACAGAAGCCTGATATGCATCCCGTCGACATCGGCATCAGTTGAAATTACAACATTATTATATCTCAGGTTATCAATTCCATCTTCTATATTGAGTGCTGCCTGTAACAGGTTAAACTCCTCGTTCTCGTATACTATCTTTTTTGTTAACCCAAAGGTATTAAGTGGTTTTCCCCTTAAGCTGAAAACAGCCTGCGTTTCAACATCGCGTGATTTCGTAATTGACCCGCTGGCAGAGTCTCCCTCGGTAATAAAGATTGTTGAATTGAGTCTCCTGTCGTGATTCGTATCATAATGAATACGACAGTCGCGTAATTTCTTATTATGAAGATTTGACTTTTTTGAACGTTCCCTTGCCAGCTTTTTAATTGACGATATTGCCTTTCTCTCCTTTTCCGATTCTTGTATCTTTTTCAATATCTCCTGTGCTACATCGGGATTCTTATGCAGGAAATCATCAACATTCTTTTTAACAAATTCGGTAATATAGTTTCTGACAGATGGCCCTCCCGGAGCCATATCTTTAGACCCTAATTTAGTCTTTGTCTGCGACTCAAAAATCGGATCCTCAATCTTAACACTTAAAGCTGAAATAATGGATGTCCTGATATCAGAAGGATCAAAATCTTTCTTGAAAAAATCACGTATAGTTTTGACGAATGCCTCTCTGAAAGCGAGGAGGTGAGTTCCTCCCTGGGTGGTATTCTGACCATTAACAAAACTGTAATAATTTTCTCCATACTGCATACCATGTGTAAAGGCAATCTCAATATCCTCTCCCTGCAGGTGAACAATCGGATAAAGTATCTCTTTGTTCATATTATCTGTGAGGAGATCGTGTAACCCGTTTTTCGAATGAAATTTTTCGCCATTGAAATTGATAACCAGCCCGGCATTGAGATAGACATAATATCTCAACATCGTCTCAATATACTCCGAGATAAAATGATACTCACCGAACATCTCATTATCCGGTTTAAAAATAATAATAACACCATTCGGCTCATCAGACGAAATCAGGTTCTGATCTTTAACAAGTTCACCCCTGATAAATTCGACATCTTTTAACTTACCCTCACGAATCGATTTTACATTAAAACTGGAAGAGAGAGCATTAACTGCTTTTATGCCCACACCATTCAGCCCAACCGATTTTTTAAATGCCTTTGAATCATACTTTGCTCCGGTATTCATTTTCGATGCTACATCAAGCACCTTCCCCAACGGTATACCCCTGCCATAATCCCTGATAATAACCTCCCTGTCGGTAACAGAAACATCGATCTTTTTACCGTAGCCCATCATAAACTCATCTATTGAGTTATCCATCACCTCTTTAATAAGCACATAAATACCATCATCATGCGATGAGCCATCACCCAGTTTCCCGATATACATGCCCGGCCTTAACCGTACATGTTCCCTCCACTCCAAAGTCTTAATATTCTCTTCTGAATACGTTCCTGTCATATTACTGGATTTTGGGCAAATATAATCAAAACAAGGTGTGATTTTAAAGTGATTTTTCAACAATAAGAGTTCAAATTACAGCGTTAATGAATCAATCAACTAAAATATCTTCATTATCCAATGAATATCAGAATATTAGCTGCGATAAACATTGTTAAAAATTAAACAGGTGTCAATCAATTATTCCATGCTGTTTCATCAGTAGGGCAGCATTCATCTTGGTTGTAATTCCCTCACGAAGGATATAATCGAATGAAATATCCGATTCTTCTATCTCAATTTCGAAGCAATTATTAACTATGTTATCAGGATATTTACTACTAAGTGCTCCTAGCGAGATGTCATGGGTTGCCACCATACCGGTCCCTCCGTATCCCAGAATTTTTTCAATAAACAGTCGTGATCCTTCGCTTTTGTCCTTTGAGTTGGTCCCTTTCAGTATCTCATCGAGAATAAAGAAGACCCATTCCCCTTTTCTTATCCTCTCAATCAGTATTCGCAACCTTTTTAGCTCGGCATAAAAATAGGATTCATGCTCCGACAAAGAATCTGTAGTCCTCATACTCGAAAACAGATGCACAGGTTTAAAAATAAACCGTGAGGCACATACGGGTGCTCCGTTCATAGCAAGAACCAGATTTACAGCCACAGTACGTAAAAAGGTGCTTTTACCTGCCATATTTGCACCGGTTATAATTGTAATAACTCCGTTTTTCGAAATTGAAAAATCATTATCCACCCTGCTGTCAGCATTAATTAATTGATGACCAAGTTTTTCAGCAATAAGGAATTTATCACCCTCGGAAATTTCGGGAAAAATAAATTGAGGATGATTACAGGCATAATTAGACAAACTGGCAAGGGCCTCCATCCTCCCCAGGCTATCAAGCCATAAGGGAACAAAGCCCGATATGCGCTTCTTCCAATCCTCCAATCTTATAACACAGTGATAATCCCAAAGGAGAATCCCATTTACACCAATTCCTACTATCCAGTTCAGCCTGCTGTCAAATGCCTGGATAATTTTTGCCAGACCATTAATCCGGTCAACAGCAGAGACGTTCCCGTCGTAAAAACTATTCTTTATTTCAAGCAGATAATCCGTATTAAACTTTTCATCTGTAATATGACGTATTAATTTCTCTATGGTTAAGAGATATGAGAATCGTTTGGAGACCACTTCGTGTACCCTGTTGATCTTCCCCAGATTTAACGAAATCAACAACAGGTTTGTCAGAAACAAGAACGTAAAAACTGAATAGTGCAGCCAACCCATTATCAACAAAAAGAGGGATGCAATTGTTAATCCGGGCATTAAATAAACAAGTATCCGTAATCCTTTTTTACATGCAAACAGCGGCTTCTCCCTGAACCATGTAAAAAGTGCATCATTCTCTCTGCCTGATGTCATGTTAATCATCCCCGTTGCAATAAACTTATGTCTCCATGGTATATGATCCACCAGTTCTTCGATTGCCGGTTTCCTTCTTTGAAAATCTTTCGCAGCCTCAAATGGTGATTTCAGCCAGCCAGCCAGTGTGTCACTTCCGATATCAGAAAAGGTCCGGTTAAGGTACTGAAATAGTGAATTTGTGCCGAACAGGTCGATATCATGGGAAAAATCATGAGCTGGATCGATATGCTTGTTGCCTCCGTTAAAATGCGAAATATCTCCTGTTACAGCTGATAATTCATTGCTGTTCACGGTAATCATATTACTGTTAAAATCTCTTCTCAATGAAACTTTTGAATATGCTTTCAGCAATCCCGCAAATAAAACTACAGAAAGTAAAATACCGGCGGCACCCAGATAGCTGTTATGCCTGAAAAGAATCCACGAGACAGTTAACCCACCCACAAAAACCAACAACCGTAAGATCGATAACAGTAACAATCTTCTGGTATCAGTTTTCCTGAGCAGAGTATACTCATCAATTCTGTTTTTGTAATACTCTTTTAAGTTCATCATTTCAATCAGGATACATTTCGGCATTTTCTGTTTTCGTCACGTCAGTTTTGTTAATTTT
>JAUVKT010000113.1 GCA_030596125.1 Bacteroidales bacterium
ATCTCTTCCGGGTTATGCTCTACCCATCCCGGTTCAGGAAAAATTTGTTCAAATTCACGTTGCGAACTGTTTACAATCCTGCCTGAATGGTCGAAAAGAATAGCCCTGTTACTTGTCGTTCCTGAATCGAGAGCTAAAATGTATTTTTTCATATGTTGCAATTTATTATTTCTGGTCACATGTCTACCTGCCCTTTACGCGTTATAAGGAATAGAAGCGTGATGAAGGTCAATTTTTAACTCATCTTTATCATTTAACAGGTAGCCAAAGGTAAATTCTACTTTTATTCCCTTGCCGTTTAAATCTGTAAAAAAATAATTACCCATTGCAATTGCTCTTCTCTCTTCCAGTATTATACCTGCATTTTCAAAGCGTATCTTCGTCCAGGGTTGCAAGGCAAAGCCATGATCTTCAGTAAAGTTGTCACTTCCTCCTATGAAATATGATTTTGCCCCCTCCTTGGTTGGCCGAAACTGAATTGATGCAGCTTTGGTTGGTTTGAAAAGAATTTCCTCTTTCCCGAAAGCGTAAAGTTTCTCTAACATTTCTTCCGTCTCTTTTTCACAAAGTGCTCTGTCATTTTTGACACTGCCAATTTTAACAACAGCATTTGCCCATGCTTCCTGTGCTTTTAATACATCATTTTTTGTAAGCATAATATTTTGAAAAATAAATAATGTTCAATATAAGTTATTACCACTGATTACTCAACTGTTTCACAATTTGCAAGTAGAGAAAATGGCGTAATCTTACGGCACTCTAAACTTGAGTCCACTCCGAAAATACATTTATTTGAAATTTTGAAAAAAGCTGCCACAGATTACACTGATTATCACTGATTTAATTTTTATATAAATCTGTGAACTTAACAAAGTGATATCACGAACACCTTTGAAAATAGATAGTATTGTGAGTAATCTGTGGCTAATTTCATTTTTACAACTTTTCGGAGTGGACTCAAACTTTAATTATTAAACTTCTCCCTTTTTCTTTGCAGGTTAATAAGCTTTTTTCGTTGGATAAGATAAATTGGCTGGACAATCAATGGCATAAAGATCATTAATACCAGCCATTCCGGATGTCCGCAATCATAAGCTAAAAGCCAGACCGATACGGTAAGGCAAAATAGCATGTTCGCCTGCAGTGCTTTCCCATGTCCAACCATCATAAAACAGATCATTTATCTCTATTGGTTTAGCAACCGGTGACCCAACATCAATAAAAAGGGTCAGTAGAAAACCGGAGCCAACACCTCTCTCCTCACCAATATAAAAATCAATACCGGCAAGGTATGATAATGAAACCCCTGTGCCTGTATCATTACCATAAGTTGATTTTTTATCAGCAGTCAGGAAATTACCTGTCCATGTACTAAACCCATATCCAATTCCAAACCACGGTTCAACCTTTTCATTAACCGGAAATATATAACGTGCACCCAACCTGGCCTGGGTTGTATTCATAAAAAACCAGACATCTTTATTAAACTCTCCTGTAAAACGGGTACTATAATCAGTCTGTTCAAAAACCCAGTCTCCCTCACTGTGGCTACCCTCTTCTGCCACCTGGAATTTCCATGAGTGAGCAGTAATATCAAAGAAAAATGCTAAATTCTTCATAGGTCTGTAGTCCATCCCCACACCAAATCCATAACCGGTCACCGGAGCTCCTCCCATTCCATAATTAAAAGAACTGGTTTCCGGCCAGCACGGCATAGAAGTTTCTCTGCCAAAATCGAGGGTGCCAATGAAACTGGGTGCAAAGGTTTTCCAGTATTTAATATCAGAACCGGCACTTTCAGTTGATTGTACAGAAATAAGCTCATCAGCAGCAATATTTTCACCGTATGGCATAGGCTGACCTGACACTCCTGCTGAAACAACAGCCAGGATAAAGAGCAAAAAGAAAGAAATTTTCATATCGTTTTATAATTTAAGAATTATTAATTAAAAATCTTTGTTTCCCCAATTGAAGATGTTAAGTTAAAAAAAATATTGTTTCAATCTGCGATCGGGCAACAATTAAAAGAATAACACTGAGTTTTCACTTTATGACAGGTTGTGTAGATTTTGATTTAGGTTCGAATATGATTACTTTTGCTGACCGTTTTTTAGCACATTAAAATGGAAATGCATGTCTTCTGAGAAAGTTAATAATCCGGATAACGATAAACAATTATTACTTGACAAAAGGTACCTGGAGATGGCAACTATCTGGGCCTCCAATTCATATTGCAAGCGCAAGCAGGTAGGAGCGCTTATGGTTAAGGATAAAATGATTATATCTGATGGGTATAATGGCACACCGGCTGGTTTTGAGAATATTTGTGAGGATGAAAATGACGAGACAAAACCTTATGTACTCCATGCCGAGGCCAATGCTATTACCAAAGTTGCCAAAACAAATAATTCGAGTGATGGTGCTACACTATATGTAACCTCATCACCCTGCCTTGAATGTTCAAAGCTGATAATCCAATCGGGAATAAGAAGGGTTGTGTACAGTAATAAATACCGGAAGAATGACGGTATTGATCTTCTGAAAAGGGCCGGAATCGAAATAGCTTATATTGAACCTGAAAATTAAGGAGATGAAGTACAACAA
Source organism: Bacteroidales bacterium (assembly GCA_030596125.1). Taxonomy (GTDB): domain Bacteria; phylum Bacteroidota; class Bacteroidia; order Bacteroidales; family VadinHA17; genus JAUVKT01. Next base: position 2,605 of record JAUVKT010000113.1, read on the forward strand.
TAGTTCTCGAAATATTCTATTGCCAATCATAATTGCTGTATCAGTAACTGTGGGGGTTTTAATCGGGACACGAATGCCCGTTAGTACGACCCAACCAAAGGTATCTGTTAAACCCCGGTTCAATAAGATCGGGAATATCCTGAATATTATTGAATCAAAGTATGTCGATACCGTAAACCGTGAAGAGCTGGTGGAGGCAGCTATTCCTTTTATTCTCAATAAACTTGACCCACACTCGGTATATATACCTGCACGTGATCTGGCAAGAATGAACGAGCCTCTCCAGGGCAATTTTGAAGGTATAGGTGTGTCATTCAACATGCTAACCGATACCGTACTGATTATTAGCACCATTCCGGGCGGACCATCCGAAAAGGTTGGTATTTTATCGGGTGATAAAATAATTTTTGTAGAAGATTCCCTGGTAGCCGGACAGGGCATCCCCGATAATGGCATTATTGCTCTTCTTAAAGGACCAAGAGGCACTGAGGTCAATATAAAAGTACTCCGTAAAGATGAAAATGAACTTATTCCGTTCACAATAAAGAGGGATAAAATTCCAATATATTCTGTTGACGTTTCATATATGGTGAATGATAATACCGGTTACATTAAGATTAGCCGGTTCTCAATGACAACTCACCTGGAGTTTACAGAGGGTCTTGAAAAACTTAAGCAGTCTGGTATGGAGAAGCTTATCCTCGACCTGAGAGGCAATGTTGGCGGAATAATGGAACCCTCAACACTTATTACTGATGAATTTCTTGAAGAAGGTAAGCTTATTGTTTATACCGAAGGACGTGCCAGTCCGAGACAGGAGATATATTCTACTGCACAGGATGGTTTTATTGAAGGAGTCCTGGTGATTCTTATAGATGAATTCAGCGCTTCAGCAAGCGAGATTCTTGCCGGTGCCATACAGGATAATGACCGCGGAACAATTATCGGTCGCCGCTCCTTTGGGAAAGGACTGGTACAGGAGCCGATGCCATTTAATGATGGTTCTGCAATGAGGCTTACAATAGCCAGGTATTACACTCCAACAGGCAGATCGATACAGAAGCCCTATGATAACGGTACTGAAGAGTATTATGCTGATCTGAATGAGAGACTTATAAGAGGTGAATTCATAGAAGCCGACAGTATTCATTTTACCGATTCTCTCAAATATACGACTCCGGGAGGTAAAACAGTATATGGAGGAGGTGGTATTATGCCTGATCTTTTTGTCCCTGCCGACACATCGGGGATGTCAAGATACTTTCTTAAGGTAAGAAATCTTGGACTGATCTACCGGTTTGCACTTCAGTACACTGATGATAACAGGAAACAATTGCAAAATCTCATCAGCCCTGAAGAGATCATGACCTACCTCGAAAAAGAAGCAATACTGAATAAATTTATTGTATATGCTACCGATAACGGAGTAAAAGCTGAAAAGGGAAGCATCACTATTTCCGGAGAAATAATTGAGATACAGCTAAAAGCATATATCGCCCGAAATATTTTAGACAACGATGGCTTCTATCCGATCTGGCAGGATCTTGACACTACGCTTAAAAAAGCAATTGAGTATTTAACGGAAGCCGGTTAGTGAGAATCGTTAACCACCGGCTCCCCTTTAATATCGAGAATTACAACACTGCTGTTTTCATCCGGCATATCCCCGGGAAGAGTGATAATCACATCAGTATTTATTACCTCCATTTCCAGCCTTTTCATTCCGTCCATTAAATAAGCTTTAACAGGTTTATTATTTAGACCGGGTATTATCAGTTTACCATCTTCAGGCCACTCAAAAACATGCAGGTAAAGCCTGGTCTTTTTCTTTGCTTCTTTAACTGTACACCGTCCCCAATCCAGGCTTCTGAAGGGAGAGGCAGAGGTGCCATATATCGATTCGGAATAGATGCCCATCCAGTCACCCATTGCCTTTAGCCTGTCGATGCTCTCCTGTGGAAATGTTCCATCAGCCTTCGGGCCTATATTCAACAGGAAGTTGCCTCCTTTTGAGACAATATCCACAAGCTTTTGGATAAGATCTTTCTCCGATTTCCAGTTATCATCAAACTTATTATAACCCCAGTGGTCATTCATGGTCATACATGTCTCCCAGTCAACACCTGCCAATCCCGTAGCAGGTATCTCCTGTTCGGGAGTCCCGAAATCACCTTTGAAATCATCTGACATTGTCATACCCTGCAGACCCTGACGACCTTTATCAACCCTGTTATTTATTATTATATCATCTTGTAACGACCCAACGTAATCGTACAGGTCTATACCCATTTCATGTGTCCACGTACTCTCCCACTCGCCATCAAACCACAGAACACCAATATTTCCGTAATTTGTTGTTAGCTCTGCCAGTTGGCTTTTCATATACCCGATGTATCTGTCAAACTGAGCTCCCTCAATTGTTCGCTCCGTCTCCCATTTCCGCCTCGGAAGATAATCGGGATGATGCCAGTCCATTATCGAGTGATACCAGCACATAACTATTTCCTCATCTGCACATGCATCCGACAACTCCTTCATTATATCTCTCTTAAATGGAGTTGACATCACATCAAACCCGGTATGCTCAGAGTCGAAGAGACAGAACCCGTCATGGTGTTTGGAGGTGATAACAATATACTTCATTCCTGCATCTTTTGCCATTGCCACCCATTCGGGGGCATTAAATTCAACGGGGTTAAATTGATCAATAAACCCGTTATATGTTTCAACCGGTATCTGTGCTGTGGTTCTTATCCACTCTGCATGGTTTGTTTCACCCTCCCACTCACCTGCAGGAATGGCATAAAGACCCCAATGAATAAACATTCCGAAACGGGCCTCACTCCACCAATCCATCCTGTCGTCAGCAGGAGCAGCCTGGTCAGAAATATTATTACAGGATGAGATCGTCAGCGCTGTTACAGTAATTAAAAAAGTTAATCGTTTCATATTAGCTGGTTTTTAGTTTCTCAATAAATTCGTTAAATATTTTCACAGACAAACTCGTCTCTTCAATAAATCCCATATGGCCTGAGTGATACAGTGTAATAACTTCCCCTGCAGACCCCGTTTTAAGATGCTTTATCGCATAATCCCAGGGAATGTAATTATCCATTTTCCCCAGGATATATAACATCGGAGCGATACCCGATGTAACAACATCTTCCCTGTTTTTACGACCCGTCATTCCCTGCAATACAGATATTATCCCTTCAGGTGTTTGTTGTGATGCGATCGATTTTGATCTTTCAACGTGGGATGATAATTTTTCAAGGTTCACATCAGCAAACATTTTAGAAACATTTACAGGATATATCACATCCTTTTTACCTGATCTTACTACATCAATCTCCCTGTTCCGGTGAATCATTATCTCTTCTGTGTCTGCCAGAGGATGAGAATGAAACAGTATATAACCCCTTACCATATCGGGATAGTTCTCAACAAATGCAAGTGTAACATACCCACCAAGCGAGTGCCCTGCTATTACTACCCTTTCTGCTTTTTCGTTATCCAATACACTCTTCACTGCGCCGGCCATAAAGCACATTGTATATTCCTCATCATAAAGGTCAGATTTGCCATTACCGGGCAGATCAACAGATAAAACCCTGTATTTCTTTATCAGTTGTTCTGCAAATTCACCCCACACCTCCGATGATTCGAGATATCCGTGAACAAGCACTACAATATCTCCTGATCCGTAATCAGTATAAAATATATTTTTGCTTTTATACTCTGTTGTTTTTCCCATAACTGGATGGTTCTGTTTCGACTTAAAAATTTTAGAGCATTCCGTTTTACAAATCTCGTCTCATTGAATCAAAAGAACATATATTATAATTAGTACTCTAAAAATAATTAAAATATCTTTGTTATTATGATTCTATAATATCAAACCCATCCTCAAGTATGAATAAAATAATTTTCTTATCCATTTCAAAAAAATTTGTAATGGCACTGGCGGGGTTGTTCCTGATAACATTCCTGCCTGTTCACCTGATTATCAACCTGATGTTGTTAAATAGTGATCCCGAACCCTTTAATTCAGCGGCTCACTTTATGGCTACCTTTCCTCTTATTAAAATTGTTGAGGTAATATTGATAGGCACAATACTTATCCATATAACATACGGG
>JAUVKT010000029.1 GCA_030596125.1 Bacteroidales bacterium
TAATCGTAAAAATCTAACGGGTTTCTCCTGACTGAGATATCTTCCCGGTTCATCATTGTGATAACCACATCTTCTATATTCAATGATAAATCTTTTAAACACATAATCAGAAATAATCCCCAATTTTTGTGCCCTGTAAAAAATAGCCGAAATAGAAATTCCCCAACGCTCTTTTAAAAATATCAATTCGTTTTCAAAAAAATGAAAACGTTCGCTATGAAGTTCCTTTCTTGCCATTTCTTCCGGATATAGCACTGCGCTTGCGAACACATGACACAATCTCTCAGCTTGTTTATGCTCCATCTCATCAGGTATATTAAGTGAATGATGTGCGAGTTCATGTAGAGCAGTAAATCGCTTACGGGTATTAATACCCTGGAAAATGCTTCCATTTAGTACGATTAGTTTCAAACCATTTGCTTCTATTGAGAGCCCATCGAAACTCTTCGATGCATCAATCTCAAGCACCTTGTAACCTTTGTCTTCAAGCATGGCAACAACATCGGGTATTGGGTCATAACCTAATTCCCACTCACTACGTAATTGGTTGGCAGCTTCTTCTGCATCATCAGGGGTGAGTATCTCTTTTTCAAAGTGAAAATACTGTGGTTTCTCTTCCAAATGAAGCAAGTCATCTAATTCGAGATATTTCTCTAAAAGATTCCTGGATTTTTCTTCAATAGCAGTTTTTTCAGTTACTGAAATTTTAGATGAATGCTTTCGGTAATCGAAATTGGTTAGTTCAACGGATACAGTTGGAGTAGCGTAGAAATAGTCAACAGGTACATTTAATACGCCTGACAATTTAACCAGCAAAGCACTATCCGGCTTCATTATTCCCTGCTCATATTTATTCAGGGATTGTTTGGTAACAACATTTTCCAAAGCATCAGCAAGTTTCTGAAGCGACATTCCAGCCATTTTACGGGCTGACGATAATCTTATGGCAAAGATGTTTTCCATTTGTGTATTGATAGGTGTGTTGACAAATATACAAAAAATATATCAAATGTCAACCAGAAGACATGAATATTTTTATAATATCAAATCACTGGTGATGAAAGATTTGTCTTAGATTAGTGATTACCTGCCTCCCCGGCCAGAATGATTACGCACCTTTGGCGCTTATAAAGTAGGGACGTTGCATGCAACGTCCCTACTTTGGCGGAACAGCCATTCTGTTTGGGTGGAAGACCGGGGTCGAACCGGCGACCTCTGGAACCACAATCCAGCGCTCTAACCAACTGAGCTACAACCACCATGTATGTCAACCAAATGGTTTTTCTCCCAACACTCCCCCGATTCCCGGGCGAGAGTGTGTCTGCCATTTTCGGACTGCAAATTAAAGGTAAAAAAATCATAATGCAAAATATTTCGAATCCGTTTTACTCTAACAACGATTCAATCCTCCTTCTCCGGCGTTGCCGGATACGGCGAACGAGAAGTGTGGTCTCGATGTTCAGGGTTTTATCATGAGGTTTCATACCATTGATTTACTATCTTTGCACGGTTCTGTAAAAAATGAACCGGGTCATGCAATCTTTTCATTTTTTTATTGTTATTAAGGATAAAACATAATACCGGCACCATCTTTTGGGAAAAGCTAAGAATATAGATAATGTTTCGGGGCTGCAAATCTTTCAGTTACTCCGTTTCGTAGTATTCTTTATAGTAAGTATAGTTTTTACCAAAAGCCATCTTACTACTGAGGAGATCGGTTCATGGGAAATGTTTATGTTTATCGCCAGCTTTCTCAGTTTCTTCTGGGTTACAGGCCTTATACAATCCCTCCTTCCTTTATATAACCGTAACAGGACATTCCGCAGGCTTGGAGAAAATAATACTGAAAAGTCCCCCGAGATATTTAATGCTTTTTTACTTCTTCTGTTTTTCAGCATCCTCTTTTTTGTAACCGGCCATATTCTTAAGAATAACTTCTCAGTTTATGGTGTTAGCGGTAATGTACCATACCTTAACCTGTTACTGCTTTACCTGTTACTAAGTAGTCCGGTTTGTCTTATTGAGTATATCTATCTGTTAAGGGGAAGGTCGTACCGGATCATACAGTATGGTTTCTATACCTTTATTGCACAGCTTTTCATGATCCTTGTCCCGGTACTTGCCGGAAAGGGAATATTATGGTCTGTGTACGGACTCTTGATCATAACCGGATTAAGATGGATCTGGCTTATAATACTATTGGTCAGATACGCACGGTGGGAGATCTCTCCCGAATTTATGCGGGAGCATTTTAAACTTGGGTTGCCACTAATAATAACTTCCCTGATTAGCGGGTCGGCACAATATATCGATGGGATTATTGTTTCTGCCCATTTTGATGATCCGCGAATGTTTGCAATTTTTCGATACGGTGCAAAAGAGTTTCCCCTGGTACTGGTGATGGCTAATGCCCTTAGCAATGCTATGTTGCCTAATTTCAGTACAAGATCAAAAATGAAGGAGTCGCTCGCCATTTTAAAAAGAAGATCCAAAAGGTTAATGCATTACCTGTTTCCTGCCTCTGTTGTTATCCTTATCTTTTCCAGATGGCTCTATCCAAGGATGTTCACGCCCGAATTCATCAGGAGTGCTGATATCTTCATGATATATATACTACTCGTTATACCCAGGATGGTATTTCCGCAAACAATTATTATTGGAAGAAAACGAACAAGGGTGACTCTTATCGCAGCCATAATGGAACTATCACTGAATATACCCTTAAGTCTCTGGCTTGTTAAGGATTATGGCGCAGTAGGTGTGGCGCTTGCAACATTTGTTGTCTATTCCCTTGAAAAGGTTGGTCTCTCTGCTTATGTCTGGGTTAAAATGAAGATCAAACCAGGAGAATATATTCCGGTTGTAACATACCTGGTATATGCCGTATTGATCATTATAATTTTTGTGCTCGTCGATCATAGAATAATCGGGGGTTTCTAATAATAATGTCACCCCTTCGGGGTTTGGAACCCGGAACCCGCAACTCTTTAATAATGTCACCCCTTCGGGGTTGGAACGAGAAATATTTCGTTTATATTTATACCATCAATTATAAAATAACAAAACAGTTAGCTTCGTCACTTTTTCATGTAGTTTATTATGAGCAGTTTAGAGAAGTATTTCGAGCCTTTCAGATCAGAAATTATAGGAATAGATGATCACTATGAAACTCCATACGGAATAAAGAAAATCCTCTATTTTGACTGGATTGCAAGTGGCAGGTTGTACAGACCAATTGAAAAGAAACTTGTTGAGGTTTTTGGCCCTTTCGTAGCTAACACCCATACCGAAACGAGTGAAACAGGCTCAAGGATGACATGGTCATACCAGGAAGCTCAGAGAATAATTAAAGAACATGTAAATGCCGGTCCGGAGGATGTGCTGATTACTGCAGGTACAGGGATGACTACCGTAGTGAATAAACTGATACGAATGCTGGGATTCAGGGCAAGATGTGTGGAGGATCTTCAGGAGGACAAGATCGAGGACAGGCCGGTGGTCTTTGTTACACATATGGAACACCATTCCAACCATACCTCATGGTATGAAACTTTAGCAGAGGTGGTTGTTTTACCTCCTGGTGACGGGCTGCTTGTTGACCCCGCAATACTTGAGAGGGAGATTGAAAAATACAGGGACCGGAAATTCAAGATTGGCTCATTCAGCGCCTGCTCAAATGTAACAGGCATATTCACTCCTTACTATAAACTTGCAAAAATAATGCACCGGAATGGTGGTATATGTTTTATCGACTTTGCCGCTTCTGCCCCTTATGTTCCAATTGATATGCATCCCGGCGATCCTCTCGAAAAGCTCGATGCAGTATTTTTCTCGCCTCATAAATTCCTTGGCGGACCGGGTTCGTCGGGAGTGCTTGTATTCGATTCTGCTCTATATAATAATGAGGTGCCTGATAATCCCGGAGGCGGAACAGTTGACTGGACAAATGCCTGGGGTGAGTATAAATTTGTGGATGACATAGAACTGAGAGAAGATGGTGGCACACCGGGATTCCTGCAGGCAATCAGATCGGCTCTGTCGATAAAACTGAAGATGCAGATGGGCCCTGAAAAAATACTTGCCAGGGAGGCAGAGATGCTCAAAATTATCTTTAAAGGGCTTCACGATATACCCGGAATGAACATCATGGCAGATAATGTAAAGCAAAGGCTTGGAGTGGTTTCGTTCTTTCTGGATGATATACATTTTAATTTAATTGTTAAACTTCTTAGCGACAGGTTTGGTATACAGGTCAGAGGCGGATGTGTTTGTGCCGGAACATACGGTCATTACCTGCTTAAGGTGGGCTATGATAAAAGCCAAAATATTACCGAAAGAATTAATAGCGGTGATCTGTCAGATAAACCGGGATGGGTAAGAATGTCTGTCCATCCAACTACCACAAATGACGATCTGTACTATTTTATTGATGCAGTAAGAGCAGTTGCTGAAAATGTTGGTAAATGGCAAAATGATTATATATATGATAAGGAGACTAATGAGTACTATCATATAAATGATAAGGGTGAGCGAAAAGAAGCAATCGGGCAATGGTTTGAATTTTAATCGATTCTGATGAAAATACAAGAAGTTATTTCGACCGGTGATAAAAAAGAATTTATTCGATTTCCAAAGAGGCTCTATAAAACTGATCCCTTCTGGGTTTGTCCGCTCGACAACGAAGTAGAGGCAGTTTTTGATCCTGGTAAGAATCACTATTTTAAGCATGGTGAGGCAACAAGATGGTTGCTCCTGGATGAAAGTGGCACCACTATTGGACGAGTGGCTGCATTTATTGACTATAACAGGTCAAAGGTGTACAGGCAACCTACCGGAGGCATAGGGTTTTTCGAGGTTGAGGAGAACAAAGAGGCAGCTTTTATTCTTTTCGACACAGCTAAAGAGTGGCTTACGGAGAGAGGGATGGAGGCTATAGACGGACCAATTAATTTTGGAGAAAACGATACTAACTGGGGATTATTGGTTGATGGTTTTGTGCAGCCGGGATTTGGTATGACATATAATAAGAGATATTATCGTAACTATTTTGAGCAGTATGGTTTTAAAAATTATTTTGAGCAGTATAGCTACCATAAAAATATTGCCGAAGTAGAGGTCTTCCCCGAAAGATTTATGAAGATAGCCGACTGGATATCCAAACGGCCAGGATATACTTTTGACCATTTCAGATATAGCAACACAAGAAAATATGTGGATGATGTTGTCGAGATATATAACTCTACATGGTCGGCTTTTAAAGAGGATTTTACACCAATCGAACCGGAGATACTGTTCAGAGCATTGAAAAAGGCTAAATCTTTTCTTGATGAAGAACTTATCTGGTTTGCATATCACGATAATAAACCGGTTTCCTTTTTTATCCTGTATCCCGATCTTAACCAGATTCTGAAACACCTGAATGGCAAACTGCACCTTTTGAATAAAATTAAGTTCTTAATAATGAAAAGAAAACATGTAATGACCCGTATGCGAGCCGTTGTAGCGGGCGTTCACCCAAAATACCAGAATAGTGGAATAGAATCTGCGATTTTTAAGCAGCTTTTTCATGTTTTTCGTAAAAAAAGGTTCTATAAAGAGCTCGAACTTTCATGGGTGGGTGATTTTAATCCAAAGATGATGGCTATATATGAAGCTATAGGTGCAGAAAAAGCTAAAGTACATATTACCTATAGGTATCTTGTTGACAGAAATGCAGTGTTTATGAGGTATAAGGATGAAATTGGTGTAGTTACAGATCATAAGACAGGGACGAAAACGGAAGATTAAAATTATTGTAATATATCTTTGCTAATTACAATTTGTTGGTTAATTTTGCATGCCCAAAATATAGATATAGCGGGAAATAAATTATAAACAGATGAACCGAGCCCCGAGTACTCGGGGTGAGCTGCATATGACCATTGAAAATAAATTATAAACAGATGAAAAAGGAAATACATCCAAAGAATTACAGATTTGTGGTATTTAGGGATATGTCAAATAATACCTCTTTCCTCACAAGATCGACAGCTCCGTCAAGGGAGACTGTTAAATGGGAAGATGGGAAGGATTATCCTTTGGTCAAACTGGAGATCTCAAATACTTCGCACCCATTCTATACCGGAAAGATGAAGCTTGTTGATACAGCAGGCAGGGTTGATAAGTTTATGAATCGTTATAAGACTCATATCGACAAGAAGAAGTAAGAATCAAACATACAACTTTATTCAAGCCCCTGATTATTTGGGGCTTTTTTTATTATATTAACCCTGTATTAATGGCATAATGATTGTATTATACAGAAGCGTTGTAAAAAAGGTGTATTTTATAAAACAATATGTAATTTTGACATATTTTAATTAAGGCATGAATAATAAACAGGATAAATTGTTAGGGAAAATGTTTTTCCAGGAAATATCGGATGAGGAAGGGGAGATAATCCCAATAATTGCTGATGGGGATGATCCGGAGCTTGATGAGATAGATTTTCCGGAGGAGATGCCTGTACTCTCATTAAGAAACAATGTTCTTTTTCCGGGAGTTGTGCTGCCGATATCTATTGGCCGTCCGAAATCAGTAAAGCTTATTCGCGATGTTTATAACAGCAATAAGATAGTAGTTACTGTAGCACAGAAAGATCCGGAGATCGATGACCCACGCTTCGAAGATCTTCACTCGGTGGGAACTATTGGTCAGATCATAAAACTTCTGGAGATGCCCGATGGCTCCACTACAGCAATAATCCAGGGGCGTAAACGTGTTGACCTGTTGGAAGGCGTTACAGCAGATCCGTATATTATTTCAAAAATTGCGGTTAAAAATGAAAAGAATCCTGAGGGTAAGGAAAAGGAGTTTGAAGCGATAGTTAGTTCACTTAAAGACCTGTCGCTCAGGATGATCAAGCTGAACCCTAACATTGTTCATGAGGCTTCATTTGCAATAAAGAATATCGAAAACAAAAACTATCTTATAAACTTTATATGTTCCAATACCGATGTTAAGGTAAAGGATAAACAGAGGCTTCTTGAGGCAGACGGGATATACGACAGGGGTATAATGTTACTTGAGTACCTTGTTCAGGAGATGCAACTGCTCGAACTGAAGCATGAATTACAATCCAAGGTAAAGAGTGATCTCGATCAGCAGCAGCGCGAGTTTCTCCTTCTTCAGCAGATGAAAACTATCCAGAATGAACTGGGCGACAATCCGCATGAAAAGGAGATAGGTGAGTTCAGGAAAAAAGCTGCAGATAAGAAATGGAACGAGATTGTTGCAGAGGCATTTGAGAAGGAGATTGAAAAACTGCAACGTCTTAATCCTGCTGCTGCCGAATATTCAGTTCAGGTTAATTATATCTCTGTACTTCTTGACCTGCCCTGGGAGAAATATTCTGAGGATAATCTTGACCTGGAGAATGCTAAAAAGGTTCTTGATGAAGACCATTATGGTCTTGAAGAGGTTAAAGAGAGGATTCTTGAGCACCTGGCAGTGATTAAGCTAAAGGGAGATATGAAATCACCAATTTTATGCCTCTATGGCCCTCCCGGGGTTGGGAAGACTTCGCTGGGAAAATCTGTTGCCCGGGCCCTGGGTCGTAAATATGTCAGAATGTCATTGGGTGGACTGCATGATGAAGCGGAGATAAGAGGGCATCGCAAAACATATATCGGAGCAATGCCCGGTCGGATATTACAAAACATTAAAAAGGCAGGCTCTTCCAATCCTGTATTTATCCTTGATGAGATAGATAAGGTAGGCCAGGATTTCAGGGGTGATCCCTCCTCGGCTCTATTGGAAGTGCTAGATCCTGAGCAGAATAGTGCATTTCATGATAATTTTCTTGAACTTGAATATGACCTTTCAAACGTGCTTTTTATTGCTACTGCCAACACCCTGTCAACTATTAGCCCTGCTCTCAGGGACAGGATGGAACTGATAGAGATAAATGGATACCTGCTCGAAGAGAAAATTGAGATTGCCAACCGTCACCTGCTTCTGAAACAACTATTAAATCATGGTGTAAAAAGATCACAGTTCAAGGTAAAGAAGGAGATACTCCAGGAGGTGGTAGATAAGTATACAAGGGAGTCGGGAGTGCGGGAACTCGATAAAGTTCTTGCCAAAATGATTCGTCGTACTGCACGTGATATTGCTTTTGAAAAGAAGGTAACACCTTCGATTAGCAAAGTAAGATTAGCTGAAATTATGGGTCCCTCTAAATATAATCGTGATGAATACTCCGGGAATGAACAGGCCGGAGTGGTTACCGGGTTGGCGTGGACGGCAGTGGGAGGTGAAATATTGTTTATTGAAACCAGCCTTAGCAAAGGAACAGGTAAGCTTACATTAACCGGTAATCTGGGAGACGTGATGAAGGAGTCGGCAGTAATAGCCCTGGAGTATCTTAAAGCAAATACCGGTTTACTTAAATTGCCCGCGACTTTTTCTGATAAATGGAATATTCATATCCATGTTCCGGAGGGAGCAATACCCAAGGATGGTCCGTCAGCCGGTATAACAATGGCCACCTCAATAGCATCTGCCTTTACACAGCGAAAAGTTAAAAAGTATATTGCCATGACCGGTGAGATAACCCTTAGGGGTAAAGTGTTGCCTGTCGGTGGTATTAAAGAGAAGATACTGGCAGCACGCAGAGCAGGACTGAAAGAGATTATTTTATCGGAAGAGAACAGAAAGGATGTTGAGAATATCAACAAAACCTACCTTAAAGGGTTGAGATTCAGTTACGTTAAAACTATTATGAACGTTTTGGATATGGCTCTTCTGAAACAAAAAGTGATCAATCCAAAAGAGATAATATAAACTGTAATATATGGCCCGACTGGTATCAGAACAGAAAGCCAATTTTGGAACAATGCCTGTCTTTATGATGGCAGTTTCAACAATTCTTGGGGCCATACTTTTCCTGCGATTTGGATATGCTGTAGCAAACATTGGGTTTGTCGGAGTGGTTGGTATTATTATTATCGGTCACCTGATTACATTTCCGACAGCTATGGCTGTGGCAGAGATATCTACCAACCAGCGGGTAAGGGGCGGAGGTGCCTATTATATTATTTCAAGATCATTCGGACTTAATATTGGTGCATCTATCGGAATAGCACTATACCTGTCACAGGCCATTAGTGTTGCTTTTTATGTAATTGCATTCGCAGAAGCATTCGATCCTGTTATTGCATGGGTTGCAGATAGATTTGATATTTTTATTACTGATAAAAGGTGGATCAGTATTCCCGCTATGACACTTTTATCGATACTCTTTCTTGCCAGGGGCGCCAATTTGGGAATGAAATTTCTCTATTTTGTAGTAGCATTGTTGTTTACCTCAATAGCTCTCTTTTTTGCAGGTAAGGGGTCAAATCCACCGGAAACAATCAATCTGAACGCCAGGGTAATAGGATCAGATAGTTTCTTTTATGTCTTTATGATCGTCTTTCCTGCTTTTACCGGGCTTGCTGCAGGATTAGGGCTGTCGGGTGACCTGCGTGAACCTCAGAAATCTATCCCGCGGGGAACTCTGCTTGCAACAGCTGTTGGATTTTTTGTCTATATAGCTGTAGCATATAAATTAACAATATCTGCTACTCCGGAGGCTATGGCTTCTGATCAGTTGATTATGGGAAAGATTGCTTTGTGGGGACCAATAATACCCATTGGACTGGCTGCTGCTTCTTTGTCATCTGCCATCGGATCGATAATAGTGGCACCGAGAACTCTTCAGGCTATCGGTCATGATAAGGTATTTCCGGCCAGGTGGGTTAACAGATGGTTTGCCAGGGGTAAACCTGGGTCAAACGAGCCGGTAAACTCTTCACTTATTACAATAATAATAGCATTTGTCTTCATATTTGTTGGTGACATCAACTTTGTTGCACAGATAATAACAATGTTTTTTCTGGTCACTTACGGGGCCATATGCCTGATCTCATTCCTCGAACACTTTGCAGCCGATCCGTCATACCGTCCTACTTTTAAGTCGAGGTGGTATTTCTCTCTTATTGGAGCAGTGCTATCTTTTTGGCTTATGTTTAAGATGAATGCGATTTATGCAATTATTTCAATTCTGCTAATGGGGATCTTCTACCATATGATAAGTCAATCAGGGCGGGAGAAAAAAGGACTTGTAAAGCTATTCAGGGGAGTGATCTTTCAAATGAGCCGGCAGTTGCAGGTTTTTGCGCAGAGAGCCGATAAAGAGGATCTTAGTTCATCCTGGAGGCCATTTGCAATTTGTATATCTTCTGACTCATTCAAGAGAAGAGCCGCATTCGATCTGTTACGGTGGATCTCTTTCAAGTATGGATTCGGAACATATATACACTATATTAAGGGATTTCTTAATCAGGATACCAACAACCAGTCAAAAGAGGCAATAAATAAACTTCTCAATCTCTCTGCAGGAAGTAAGAGCAGAGTGTATCTCGATACTATTATTAGTCCGTCCTATACCACGGCAATAGCCCAGGTAATACAATTATCAGGTATATCGGGGAAAGGCAATAATATGATCCTGTTCGAATACTCCAGGGCGGAACCTGATAATCTGGAGGAGCCAATAAAGAATTATGATCTTATTAGTTCGACAGGTTTTGATATATGTGTTCTCAATACATCCTATAAAGGTTTTGGCTATCGTCGGGAGATACATGTATGGATCAGTCCCCAGGATTTTGAGAATGCAAACCTGATGATCCTGCTGGCATATATAATACTTGGACACCCCGACTGGCGAAAAGGTGAAATAAAAATATTCGCTACTGTTGACAAAGAACAGATTGAAAATAAAAAACAACAGTTACTCGAACTAATAACATCAGGCAGGTTACCGATATCGCCCAATAATATTCAGTTAATTAGTAATGACACCGCAAGAAATGAGGTTGTTTGCAGTCATTCGCAGGATGCCGATCTGACTATTATGGGATTCACCAGGGATGAGCTGAAGGAGAATGGTACGGAGATATTCAAGGGATTTAAGGAACCTGGTAATATATTATTTGTTAATGCGAACAAAGGGAAAGAGATATCCTGATAAATGAAAAATAGAAATTATGACTGAAAAGAAAATTGCAGTTTTTCCGGGTTCATTCGACCCTTTTACAAGGGGACACGAATCAGTTGTCAGAAGAGCAATGTCCCTCTTTGATGAGATTATTATATCAATAGGAGCCAATGCTATAAAAGACGGGTATTTCACTCTCGAAAAAAGGGAGAAGATGATCATGGAGGTTTTTAAAGATTCCCCGATGATAAAAGTAGGTCACTATAACGGGCTTACCGTTGATTTTTGCAGGGAAATGAAGGCACATTACCTTCTCCGGGGTATAAGAACAGCAGCAGACTTTGAATATGAAAG
This sequence comes from Bacteroidales bacterium, assembly GCA_030596125.1. Classification (GTDB taxonomy): domain Bacteria; phylum Bacteroidota; class Bacteroidia; order Bacteroidales; family VadinHA17; genus JAUVKT01. Next base: position 11,378 of record JAUVKT010000029.1, read on the forward strand.
GGCAATTGCTCAGATGAACAAATCTATGGCTCCTGAAATAGAGTCTATTCTGCTTTTAACCACTCCAGAATATACACCTATAAATTCAACAATCGTCAGGGATATTATTCGTAACGGGGGCGATGCAGGTATGTTCCTTCCCACAGGAATAAGAATCGAAGATTATTTATAACATGTACAGATCTCTTACCTCGGTAATATTTTCACTTTTCCTGATACTTCCGGCAGAAGGAGAGAAAGTTGTTATTAAAGGAGTTGCACCCGGGAATAATAGCATACCTTTTGAAGTTTACAGGTTGTCTGATCCAATTACCCGCCAGTTAATAACTCTCAGGATGGTCACGCCTGATTCTTCAGGTAATTTTTCGTTTGACCTGGATATTGAAGATATTGAAGTAGTATGGATAAGAAACGGAACAGTTGATAACTATTTTTTTGCAGGAGAAACACAAGAGATATCTGTTTTACTTTCGTCTTATGAGCCGTTTGGAGCAGACGAAAGAGAAAATCCATTTTTTGAGTATAGGAAAGTGCATGCTCTGACACTATCTGATAATGATATTAACAGCAAAATAAGCAGGTATGATTCACTCTATCAGACCGTGGTAAACATAATAAGCGAAGACCTCTATTACAGGAGAAACAAAGTAGATTATAATTCCATGGTTGAGGCATTGTCAATTCCTGATGAGAACAATTACCATCCCTATTTCAGAAATTATACCAGGTATAAAACACACTTAATTAGCCTGATCCCGAATAGAAGCCACGAAAGCAGACTTCTTAATTCGGGTGAATTTACCTCAGAATTTATGCTAAACAATCCTTCATTTGTAGAATTTGTACACCAGGTATTTAATCACTACCTCAGAGATCTGGCATCGGGCAGGGATGGAGACAGGGTGAAGGAGATAATCAATATAAAACCATCGGCCCTCAATCTTAAGGAGATATTAACTGCAGAGAATATAATTACTAATGAGCGGTTGATTGAGTATGTAATTTTGTATAATCTTTATCAGGAGTATTACGACAGCTTCTTTAATAAAAAAGGAGTTGTGGAATTGATTGATTGGTTCAGTGGTAATGCAACTTTTCCGGTTACCAGGGAAATTGCAGGTATCATGATTAAAAAACTAAAAAAGTTTATGCCCGGATCCAGGCCGCCCGCACTGAACCTGGCTGATGAAAATGGAGTGTCTGTGGATTTTGAAAGATTTAATGATAAGTATCTGGTTATAACTTTCGGATCCTCCGATTCATGGCAAACAATCTCTGAATATAATGTTATCAAGTCCTGGTACAGCGATCTGAGTGAGGATGTTGAAGTGGTGACCATATTGACTGACCATGATTTCCCTTCAGCTCTTGAAAGGTTGAGGAAGATGGATTTTAACTGGGTGATGGCTGATGGCAGTAACTGTATCTACCTGTTGAGGGACTATGAGGTAAAATTTCAGCCGGCTTTTTATCTTCTGAACAGAGAAGGCGAAGTAATCGCAGCCCCATCCCTGTTCCCGTCAGAAAACCTGCGTAAGTTATTGCTCGATAATATCAGGAATGATCTCATTAATGACATCCGTAACTGATCTCCAGGTGTTTGCTTTCACTTCGCTGACCATTTGCGGGTCAAACCATACTGCATCACTTATTCCTTCATCCGTTTGTGGCCGGGTTTGTATATCTCCTGAGAATAGCATACCAAACCAGTGAGTTTTTTTTAGAATATAACCCTCTGCAAGAGTATAGATGTGATAAGTGGGTTTCAAAGATTTAGATATTTTCAGAGGCTCAATGCCCGTCTCTTCTGTTACTTCACGAATTGCACACTGCTCTGTAGTTTCTCCTTTTTCAAGATGACCCTTAGGAAGATCCCACCTGTTATCTCTTTTGATAAAGAGCATCTGACCGTTCTCATTAATTACAAGTCCGCCGGCAGCTTCAATAAATCTGAAAAACATTTTGAACGATTCCCATAGATAATTAACCTTGTAGCTGTAAATGTTTATACAACTCTTAGAGTTATCGTCAAGAAATTCACGGATCCTATTATTAAGATCGATTTCATCATGGAATTTATGGAATAAGCAGTAATTTTGTAACCTGTCAGGTTGACTGCTTAAACAGAAAAATCTCTCTTTGAAGTAAATTTTATACATTTAAACAATGAATGATAAAGCGAATAAGATCGCCGATTTCCTATTACAAATTAAAGCAATTAAATTGCAACCGTCAACTCCTTTTACATGGGCTTCCGGTTTGAAATCTCCAATATATTGCGATAACAGAAAAACTCTTTCCTATCCTGAGGTAAGGAATATTATACGTGATATGTTTGGCGAAAAGGTAAGGGAACTTTACCCTGGGACAGAAATAATTGCCGGTGTGGCAACCGGAGCAATTGCCCACGGCATGTTGGTAGCCGATCTCCTTGGGCTGCCTTTTATATATATCAGGTCAGGTGCGAAAGAGCATGGACTTGGAAACCAGATCGAAGGTGATTTCAAAAGGGGGGATAAGGTTGTTGTTATTGAAGACCTGGTATCTACAGGAGGGTCAAGCCTGTCGGCTGTAAATGCATTGAGAGAAGCCGGATGTGATGTCCTGGGGATGCTTGCTATCTTTACCTATGGTTTTGAAAAAGCTGAAAAGGTATTTGCTTCAGCCCGATGCGATCTTCACACGCTATGTGATTATGATGCATTGGTTGAGAGAGCAATAGAGACAGGATATATTTCTGAAAACGAGCTTGTAACATTAAAAGAGTGGAGAACCAGTCCCTCAACCTGGGGAGTATAGTAAGTAATATGGAAAAGATATCAAAATTCGAAAGCCGGATCGGAAAGGTCGGTGTTAGCAGCAAAAAGATCTTCATGTTTATTACCGACATGAGAAATTTCAAGCAGGTTTTCCCTGGTAAGAGCATAACTGACTGGCAGGCCGACAGTGATTCCTGCAGCTTCAAGGTCTCCCCTGTTGGGAAAGCCAATTTGAAAATTGTTAATAGTGATCCTTATAATTCTGTGAAGTATGGCGGTGATGGATTGAATAATACGCAGTTTTTTCTGTGGGTTCAGCTTAAGGAGGTGTCTGAAAATGACACCAGGGTAAAGATCACCATAAAAGCAGATCTTAATCCTATGATTAAAATGATGGCTTCCGGACCGATTAAGGATTTTCTTGAAAAAATTATCAGCGGGATGGAGACTTTTGACCAGTGGGATGATCCGGTTAAGGAATAAATTCCACCTCCTTAAAAGAGTATTTTTTTATCGTACCCCGGACATCTTTTATTAATAGTTGCCCGTAAACATCAACCCCTGTGATGGTTCCCCTGAATCTCCTGCCCTTACTGCTGAAGAGCGAAATCTCTTCAAACCTGTAGAGTAAAGCTAAATAATCAGAATCAATTTCTGAAATGGCACCTGCTTTAAGCATATTGTATCTTTGTTCCAGATTATTGCACATTGTGTGGCATAATTCTTTTATATCATAGTTTTTGCCTGTAATCTTCTTAAGTGAAACAGGATTTGGCGCGTCACTTAAAAAGATCTCCTGGTTTATATTTAACCCAACTCCTGCTATCGAAGCCGAAAGGATATTTCCGGTTACAATATTTTCAATAAGGATACCTGCTATTTTGTCATTAAGAACATAGATATCATTTGGCCATTTAATGGATAATCCTTTTGTAAATTGACTTACAGTGTCGATCAGTGCGAGTGATACTACCTTTGAAATTAAGAATTGTCTGTCTGCTTCCAGAAAAGCCGGCGTAAGTATAATGCTCATAGTCAGATTCTTACCTGGCTCGCCTTCCCATGTATTTCCTCTATGTCCTTTACCTTCCGATTGAAATCCGGCATATATTACCGTACCCTCTCCTGCCTTACCTGAAGTGAATAACGCAGCAGCCAGGTTGTTGGTAGATGACACTTTTTCACGATAAATAATATTTGAACCTAACTTCATGATATTTAATTATATAACTAAAAATATTTAGTGATTATACTGTCTCTTTTTGTGAATATGTAAAATGGCACCGTAATTGATAAAAGTAAAATGCATATACAAAAGTAAAAATAAATGTTCGTACTTTTACTGATGATAAACCATCTGTTTAACAGAATTTAAAATTAATGAGTGATAATAACCAGGAGACTTTGCTACTTATAAATAGTATCCTTGAGGGGATATATGAGAAGAAGGGAGAAAATATTGTTAAACTTGATATGCGATCACTTGAAAACTCTACGTTTGACTACTTTATTATATGTCATGCACAAGCAGGCACCCAGGTAGATTCTATTGCAGAATCAGTCAATGTTACCGTTAAGAGGATCACCGGTGAGAAACCGATGCATAAGGAGGGACTGGATAATTGTTTCTGGGTTTTGCTTGATTATGGTAACGTGATTGTTCATATATTTATGGAGGAGTACAGGGATTTTTATAATCTTGAAGGTTTATGGGCAGATGCAGAGGTTGAGGTTATGAAGGGAAACAATTAGAAACAATTAGAAAATGGCTGAAAAAGATAGCAAAAGCAATCAGAGCAATAAACGAACTGACGGGAAAAACCCAAAACCCAAATTCAATATGAACTGGGTTTTTGCTGCTCTGGCAGTGGGATTGATAGGAATTAACCTGATGTTTGGAGGAAAAGGTGTCAGTAAGGTTGAACAATGGCGTGATATCGAAATGATGATCGATAATCACGATATAAATAAAATTGTTGTTGTTAATAAAGAGAAAGCCGAGATATTTCTTAAACCCGATGCGGTTGAGTCGGGTAGATATCCCAAGGCTACAGGGGATAAACCAATGAGCCTTACAGGTGCCAGCCCCCATTTTATTTACACAATTGCCACTGTTGAGCTTTTTGAAACGCGGCTCGATGAGGCCCAGAAAAGAGCAGGGTATAATGAGGGTAACTGGCTCCACCCGATATATGAAACAAGAAAAAATTATATAGGAGAGATAATCGGCTGGATCTTGCCTTTTGTGATCATTATTCTTATATGGGTATTTGTATTCAGGAGAATGGCAGGAGGAGGGGGAGTCGGTGGTGGCGGCGGAGGTATATTTAATATTGGAAAATCAAAGGCGCAGATCTTTGATAAAGATACCAAAGTAAAGACAAATTTCGGTGATGTGGCCGGGCTTGAAGAGGCTAAGGTTGAGGTGATGGAGATCGTTGATTTTCTTAAGAATCCAAAAAAGTATACATCGCTTGGTGGTAAAATTCCTAAAGGAGCGCTTCTCGTGGGTCCTCCCGGAACAGGTAAAACATTAATGGCAAAGGCTGTAGCCGGTGAGGCTAATGTTCCATTCTTTTCTATCTCCGGTTCCGACTTCGTGGAAATGTTTGTAGGAGTTGGCGCTTCAAGGGTACGTGATCTGTTTAAGCAGGCAAAGGAAAAGGCGCCTTGTATCGTCTTTATTGATGAGATAGACGCTGTGGGGCGTGCAAGGGGCAGAAATGTAAATTTTGGCACAAATGACGAAAGGGAGAATACACTGAACCAGCTTCTTACGGAGATGGATGGTTTTGACACCAATATAGGAGTGATAATTCTTGCTGCCACCAACAGGGCTGATGTTCTTGACCGGGCCTTGCTGCGTGCAGGACGTTTTGATCGCCAGATCCATATTGAACTTCCCGATCTGAATGAACGTCACGATATTTTCAAGGTTCACCTGAAACCACTTAAACTTTCTAAAAGCATTGATGTTGCTTTTCTTGCAAAACAAACTCCGGGTTTCTCCGGTGCTGATATTGCCAATGTTTGCAACGAATCTGCTCTTATTGCAGCCAGGAATAGTCATAAATCTGTTGAGAAACAGGATTTCCTTGATGCAGTAGACAGGATAGTGGGCGGACTGGAACGGAAAAACAAGATAATCACCATGGAAGAGAAAAAGACAATTGCTTTCCATGAAGCCGGACACGCAACAGTAAGCTGGTTGCTTAAATATGCCAGTCCACTTGTTAAAGTGACAATCATACCACGAGGTAAGGCCCTCGGGGCAGCATGGTATCTCCCGGAAGAACGTCAGTTGACTACAACCGAGCAGATCCTTGATGAACTGGCCTACGGGCTTGGAGGAAGAGCCGCAGAGGAACTGGTTTTTGGTAAGATCTCAACAGGTGCACTTAATGACCTTGAAAAGGTTACAAAGCATGCTTATGCAATGGTATCATATTTCGGTATGAGTGAAAAGATAGGTAACATGAGTTTTTATGATTCATCAGGTCAGAATGAATATGGTTTTATCAAACCATACAGTGAAAAAACAGCCGAATTGATAGATTCTGAGGCCAGGAGGATCATCGATGAATCATACCAGAGGGCAAAGGATGTTCTCAGCAAGAACATGAAAGGACTCGAGATACTTGGCAACCTCCTTCTCGAAAAGGAGGTGATATTCAGTGAAGACCTTGAGAAGGTGTTTGGTAAAAAACAGGGAGCCTCTGAAGATGTTAAAATAGTAAAGAATGTAAAACCCAAACGGTCAGTGAAAAAAGCGGCCGGTGTTAAAAAGCCGCCTGTAAAGAAATAGGGGGAACGAGACAAATCATGATGGATAGTGACTGGGCAAAGATATATGAGTCAGAAAATATGGTTAAGGTTGAATTGGCCAGACATACTCTTAAAGATGCAGAAATTGAGACAGTAGTGATAAATAAAAAAGACAGGTCATACGGGTTCGGGGAGTATGAGTTGTATGTTAACAGAGACATGGTTATCCGGGCAAAAAAGATTCTGAAAGAGTTTGATTTTGAATAACCTTATTAAAAGAACATTAACCGGGATTCTTATTGTAGTATTTATCCTTGGTGGTATATGGCTGCATCCCATTACATTTGCTGTAGTGGGATTTGTTATTATGGTTGCCACCCTTATTGAATTTTATAATCTTATTTCTGTTATCGGGCTTGTGTCAGATAGAATTGCCGGGGTAACATTAGGAATAATTATTTATTTATTATCACTTGCTATAGCAGCAGACCTGGTATCCAGGAAGTTTTTCCTTATTGTAATACCGGTTGTCTTACTGTTTTTTGTTATTGAATTATACCGTACCCGTGACAACCCATTTGCAAACCTTGCAAATACTCTGTTGGGTGTGATTTATATCTCTCTGCCTCTTGCCTTAATGCCTTTTTCTGCTTTTGACCATTCAGGAACCTTTTCTCCCTTATTGCTTATCGGGTTCTTTATTCTCCTATGGATATATGATTCGGCTGCATATCTGATTGGTTCCTCTTTTGGCCGGCACAGACTCTTCGAAAAGATCTCGCCCAAAAAATCGTGGGAGGGTGCAATAGGCGGTATTATGATTGCAATGATTGCAGGCTGGATCCTGTCAGAGTGGCTTACGATTTTTTCTGAGATAGAATGGATTATCCTGGCAGCTTTAATATCTCTGTTTGCAACATTTGGAGACCTGTTTGAATCACTTTTAAAAAGGGAAGCCGGAGTAAAGGATTCGGGGTCGGTAATGCCGGGTCACGGAGGTTTCCTTGACCGGTTTGATGGTTTTCTTTTTGCCTTTCCGGCAGCTTTTCTGTTTCAACAGTTTTTTGGTTGAATGGAATCTGTTGATTAGCTTTACAGTCGATGAGAATACATAAAGAGGGCTATAAAATTCTGTTTTGGATTTTAATGATTCTTGTATCATTAAATCTGTTGGTATTCCTGGTGTTATCTGTTTCGGTGATAGTTAACCGTGTGGTTTTAGCCCTGTCGGCCGGGTCTTATATTCTCGTACTCCGGTTTTTTCGTTCACCGGTTCGGAAACTGATACCGGTTAATGAGCAAGTATATGCTCCTGCTGATGGCAAATTGGTTGCTTTGGAAGAGGTGGATGAAACTGAATATTTTAATGAGAAGAGACTGCAGGTTTCTATATTTATGTCACCTCTTAATGTACATAGCAACAGGTATCCTGTATCAGGTAAAGTTAAGTATATTAAGCACCATCCCGGAAGTTTTCTTGTTGCCTGGCATCCCAAGTCATCTCAACTGAATGAAAGAACAACCGTGGTTATAGAGATGGAAGATGGACGTGAGATTATGGTCAGGCAAATAGCAGGTGCAGTTGCGAGACGTATTGTAACATATCCGCATGAAGGTGATGTTATCAGACAGGGTGATGAACTGGGATTTATTAAATTTGGATCCCGGGTTGACCTGTTACTGCCTGCGGGCACAGAGGTAAATATTCCACTCGGAAGCCGGATCAGGGCGAATAGAACTATTGTGGCAGGATTATGATATTTTTCTTTGCGTCTCTGCGTCTTTGCGGTAAAAAATTATAAACATATGAACAAAGTTGATAATAAGGTTATTGAAATTACTCCGGATGTAAAATGGGTTGGTATTCTTGATTATGATATTGTTACTTTCGATATAGTGATGCTAACAGAATATGGCACAACCTATAATTCATATTTTATTGATGCTGAGCAGAAAACGCTTATAGATACTGCAAAAGAGAAATTTTCCGGAACATGGCTTGAAAAACTCAGACAGGTAACCGACCCCTCAGAGATAAAGTATATTATTCTGGACCATACAGAGCCTGACCACTCCGGCTCGCTGCCAATGTTGCTTGATCTTGCTCCCGAAGCAACCGTTGTAGGAAGCGGAAATGCAATCAGGTATCTCAATGATATGGCAGGCAGGCCGTTCAAATCAATGGTGGTAAAGGATGGGGATGTACTCGATCTCGGAAACAAGACACTCAGGTTTATTGCGGCACCTAACCTGCACTGGCCTGATTCAATGTATACATATCTGGTGGAAGATAAACTGCTGTTTACATGCGATTCATTCGGGGCCCATTATTGTCACCCCGATATGTTCGATGATCTTGTGGGAGATTACAGTGAACCATTCAAATACTATTTTGATGTGATACTTAAACCATTCAGTAAGTTTATGCTGAAGGCTATTGATAAAATAAAGGATCTGGAGATAGATGCTGTTTGTCCGGGTCATGGACCAATTCTCAGGACAACATGGAAAGAGAGGGTCTCCGAATCAGAAAAGTATGCAAAAGAGTATATTGAGATAACCGGAGAACACAAGAAAAAGAGGGTTCTGGTTACATATGTTTCAGCTTATGGGTATACTCGTGAGATGGCCGAAGCTATTAAAACCGGACTGACATATAATAAAAATATTGAAGTATTAATGCTGGATATTGAGGTAATAGAACTCGGAGACCTAGAATCTGAAATGGTAAAGGCAGATGCATTGCTCGTTGGTTCACCCACCATTAATCAGAATACACTACTTCCTGTTTATAAGCTTTTTTCAGTTATTAGCCCGCTCCGGGACAGGGGTAAGCTGGCTGCTGCATTCGGTTCTTATGGATGGAGTGGTGAAGCCACCTCTATTATTGCCGGGAACCTGAAAAGCCTTAAATTAAATGTACTCGACGAGCAGGCATCATTTAAGTTTATGCCTGATGAGCAAAAGTCAAACGAATTGATCGCTTTCGGAAAACGATTCGCTGACGAATTGATGAATGAGAAATAAAAAAAGAGGATATTATAATAATACCCTCTTTATAAATTCATAAGCCGGAATCTTTACGATATTTTTATCACTTTGTTAACTCTGGCTTTTTCTTCAACCTTTGGAATCTCAATATCAAGTATTCCATCATTATAAGATGCCTTTATCTTACTCGTATCAGTTCCTTCCGGAATTCTGAAACTTTTGCAAAATGACTGATCCCCAAACTCCCTGATACTGTAACCGTTCTTAGACTCCTCCATCTGCTCCTTTTTCTCTGATGAGACGATCAGTGTGTCTTTTTCAATCTCGATCTTCATCTCATCTTTGTTCATGCCTGCCACTGCAAGTTCAATATTATATCTTTTTTCATCCTCCCTGATATTTACAGCAGGCTCATTGTAACGGGTACGATAGAAAGAGTTATTAAACTCATTGTTAAAAAGATCTGAGTTAAAAAGATCTGAAAAGAATACCGGACTGTAATTTCTTCTTCTGATAGTTGGTAACATAATTTTATCCTCCATTTATTTTAAATTATTATTATTTAACCTTTCAGAGAATTGATAATCAATTTATATACCAATTGATATAATATGACATAATGGCATGATAATTAAATATGTATATGACATAATGGCATTAGAATGGTTTTGGACACAGAAAAACCTGATACCCGACACCTGGTACCTGGCAACCCCAAACTACCGGGAGGACAGCTAATGCAATGAAAAATCACATATATTGCTATATTTGACCGTTCAAAAGGTTCAGGAACCAATCTCTTTTGAAAATGAAAATTACTGGCCGGGCAAAAACAGTTTTCTTGTTCTATTATAATGGGTTCAGGGATATGCCTTTATGGGGCAGAAAGCTGTGGGTAATTATTATTATTAAGCTGTTTATAATGTTTGCCATTCTGAAGCTCTTCCTATTTCCTGATCTTCTAAAAAAGAATTTTGATAATGACAAAGAGAGGGGTAATTATGTACTGGAACAGATAACTGTTAAAACCTGAATATATGCTTGAGAATATTGACCTTTCATTAGTAAATTGGTCGAGAGCACAGTTTGCCCTGACAGCCTTATATCACTGGCTATTTGTACCTCTGACACTTGGTCTCTCTTTCATCCTGGTTATTATGGAAACAAAATATTTCCGTACAGGTTCAGAGGTGTGGAAAAAAATTACCAGGTTCTGGATGAAGTTATTTGGAATAAATTTCGCTATTGGAGTATCAACAGGGATAATCCTTGAATTTCAGTTTGGGACCAACTGGTCTAACTATTCCTGGTTCGTAGGTGATATTTTTGGTGCACCATTAGCTATCGAAGGTATTCTGGCCTTTTTTATGGAATCAACGTTTATTGCCGTGATGTTTTTCGGGTGGGGGAAAGTAAGTAAGCGTTTTCACCTGGTATCTACATGGTTAGTTGCGATAGGTGCCAGCCTGTCGGCTCTATGGATCCTTGTTGCCGGTGCCTGGATGGAGAATCCTGTTGGAATGGTATTTAACCCGGAAACTGCCCGTAATGAAATGAACAATTTTTGGGAGGTTCTTACCAACCCGGTTGCTATCGATAAGTTTTTTCATACTGTTACCTCGGGATTTGTTCTGGCTTCACTGTTTGTAATAGCAATAAGTGCATGGTTCATCCTAAAAAACAGAGAGAAGGATATGGCTCTGAAGAGCATTAAGGTGGCGGCAGTGTTTGGTTTTTTTGCTTCGGTAGTTTTGATCTTTACCGGCGACACATCTGCCCGTACTCTGGCTAAGGTTCAACCGGTTAAGTTTGCTGCCATGGAGGCTCATTATGCGGGTGAAAATAATGCCGGCCTTACTGTTATAGGGTTTCTGAAAGATGTTGGGGAGTTGGATGGGTTTACCGAAAAAAAGGTAGTTGCTAAGATAGAGATCCCTTCTCTGCTCTCGATAATGACCAATGGGTCTAAAAACAGTTATGTACCCGGTATTAAAGATTTTGTATATGGCAACGAAGAGCACAACATTCTTTCTGCCGAAGAAAAGATGAGAAGGGGGAGAGAGGCAAGAGATCTCCTCTTTAGTTATAAGGAGGCAAAGAAGACAGGCAATGAGGTTCTTGCTGATGAATTGAAGATAAAATTTGATGATGCAGAATTTCAGCAGGACTGTTTTAAATATTTCGGTTACGCATTTCTTGACAAACCGGGTGATATTGTTCCAAATGTGCCAATTGTTTTTTACAGCTTCCATATTATGGTTGCCCTCGGTTTCCTCTTTATTCTGATTCAGATCCTGGCCTGGTTCTATTCTTACAGGAATAACCTTGATACTAAAAAGTGGTTCCTCAGGCTTGCAATATTTATCTTACCGCTGGCCTATGTAGCACAAGAGACCGGATGGATAGTAACTGAGTTGGGAAGGCAACCATGGGTTATACAGGATCTTATGCCGGTTTCAATAGCTGTTTCTCATGTAAGCAGTGCGACTGTTCAGTTAACTTTCTGGCTTTTTACCATACTCTTTACAGCTCTGCTTGTAGCGGAGATCTCTATTATGAAGAGACAGATTCAGAACGGACCTAAAATTGAGGAGGAATAATTATGTATTTAGCTATATCACACGCATTTTTACAAGAATACTGGTGGTTTATTGTTTCTCTGCTTGGAAGCCTTCTGGTCTTTTTAATGTTTGTACAGGGTGGGCAATCTTTTATCTTCACCCTTGCAGGTGATGAGTCGGAAAAGACAATGATCATTAATGCTATGGGTCGGAAATGGGAATTTACATTTACAACCCTGGTTACATTCGGGGGAGCACTGTTTGCTTCCTTTCCTCTTTTTTATGCAACCAGCTTTGGAGGGGCATACTGGGTCTGGATGGCGATCCTGTTCAGTTTTGTAATACAGGCTGTAGCCTATGAATACAGGTCACGCCCTGGGAATGTGCTGGGAAAAAGAACTTTTGAGATATTTCTGTTTCTGAATGGTGCACTCAGTCCGTTGTTGATCGGTATCGTAGTTGGTACATTTTTTACCGGCGCCAATTTTTCAATAAACGATATGAATTTCGGAAAATGGGAATCGCCCTGGTATGGGCTGGAAGCGGTGCTGAACCTGAGAAATCTTTCACTCGGGATTACCGTGCTTTTCCTGTCAAGACTGCTCGGGTTGATGTATATTGTTAATACAATTGATGATGTTGAACTGGATGCAAAGGCCCGCAAAAGATCTGTAATTAATAGTGTTAACTTTCTGGCAGGATTCCTGTTTTTTGTTATATCTCTTCTTGTTTCTGAAGGGTTTGCAGTAAATCCTGACACCGGTGAAGTTTTTATGGAGAAATTTAAGTATCTTCACAACTTTTTGGCGACGCCGTTGGTATTAATAATATTTCTTATTGGCACACTGTTGGTCTTATATGGACTCTATAGGATGATATTTACAGGGAAAAAGGATCCGATCTGGTTTGGTGGAGCAGGAACGGTAATGGTAGTGCTTGCATTGTTTTTGGTTGCCGGTTATAATAATACCTCCTTCTATCCTTCAGTTTTTGACCTGGGGAGTTCGTTAACAATAAGAAATGCTTCATCAAGTTTATATACACTTAAGACAATGATGTGGGTATCTTTTATCATTCCTGTTGTGCTGGTTTATATCTGGTATGCATGGAGGGCTATTAACAGGAAGCCGATCGACAGAACTGAAATTGAAGAACAGGGAGAAGGACATATTTATTAAAGATAGAGATGAATATTATACCGTTAAACAGTTGGTTTGAGGATTTTAAATGTGATCCATTGCTTATTGCCGGTCCGTGCAGCGCAGAAACGGAAGAGCAGGTAATTGAGATCGCATCGCAATTGAAAGAGAATGCACCTCCTTCGGTGTACAGAGCCGGTTTATGGAAGCCTCGTACCCGCCCCGGATCATTCAACGGTGTGGGAATGAAAGGACTTAAATGGCTGATCCGGGTGAAAGAGGAGTTTGGGTTTAAAGTTACTGTTGAAGTGGCAAGTCCCAGGCATGTTGAAGCATGTCTGAAGGCCGGAATTGATATATTTTGGGTGGGGGCAAGATCTGTTTCCAACCCATTTTCTGTTGATGAGATAGCAGAAGCGCTTCAGGGTGTTGATGTCCCGGTGATGATTAAAAATCCCCTGAACCCAGATATAGATCTTTGGATCGGGGCCATTGAAAGAGTGGCAAGGGCAGGTGTAACCAGAATTGCTGCTATCCACAGGGGTTTTTCTCCTTTTGAACGCACAAGATACCGGAATATGCCAAAATGGGAGATCCCTATTGAACTCAGAAGAAGAATTAGTAACCTTCCTGTACTATGTGATCCAAGCCATATGGCCGGTGACGCAATTCTTGTTAATGAGCTTGCTCAGAAAGCAATGGACCTTAATGTGCACGGTTTGATGACCGAAGTTCATCACGATCCGCCAAATGCACTGAGCGATAATAAACAACAACTTACACCTGACAGATACCGGGAAATGATTAACCGGCTGATAATCAGAAAACCCAATGTTGATGATCCCGGATCTATTAATGATCTTGAAGAGTTGCGAAACCAGGTAGATTCAATAGATTTTCAGATTGTTGAGTTGATTTCAGGCCGTATGAAAATTTCAGATCAACTCGGCGATTATAAGTACCGTAACAATGTTGCAGTTCTCCAGATGGAGCGCTGGATGGAGATATTGCGTACAAGGATCAAGCATAGTGCCAAACTGGGCATTGATACCGATTTTGCTGAAAAATTGTTAAAGCTGTTTCACCAGGAATCGATCCGCCGGCAAACCGAAGTAATGAGAAAGCTAAAAGCCAGGGCAAACGGTTCAGGAAACAATACTGTAGGTGACTGATACGGTTATATAAAGTATTATTATCAGAGGAAGTGCGGCAACACCTGCACCTGCAACCAGCAAGATACAGGATGCAATAAAAACTATCCTTAGTTCATTACCCTTAAACCTCAGATTCCTGAATTTAAAAGAGAACATAGGGATTCTTGTAACCAGTAAAATTGAGAAACAGACAGTAAAAAAAGTAAGGGTCCACCTCGATGAGACAATATTTTCGATCAGCTGGCTGTCAGAATAGGTGTTAGCCAGGATCAGTGCAAATATGAACATGGCATTTGCCGGAGTGGGCAGTCCCCTGAATGAGTCTGATTGCTCTTTGTCAATATTGAAAATGCCGAGACGCAGACCTGACAGTACCGGTATGAGTACCGGTATCCATATTATGTAATCAACTACTCCTTCTGCCCCTGATGCACCGAGCATAAGATTATACATTAATAGTCCGGGTGCAACGCCAAAGCTTACCATGTCAGCCAGACTGTCAAGCTGCTTACCGAGTTCAGAATAGGCATTCAGCAGCCTTGCTGTAAGTCCGTCTGCAAAATCAAAAATAAGGGCTCCGATAAGTATCCATACTGAAATCAGAATATTTCCATTAATGATAAAAATAATTGATATAAAACCTGATGCCAGGTTAAGCAGAGTAAGAAAATTAGGGATATGTTTTTTCATAGGAAGGTCTGTTTTCTTAACCTGATTAATTTATAAGTTTTTCGTCATGAGAAGTCAAAGTACAAAGAATAAAGGTAAGCGCAGATTTGAGACTCACAGATATAGCCATAGTTATATTGAGAATCAAAAATCGAGCATTGCCTTTAGTCACAGTAATTTGACTTCGTAATAGATCAATTTGTGAATTATTCAGGTTGATGAAGTAAATTTAAGATAAATTTCATCAATATCTCCAATTTGGTTACTTTTACCCATTATTGAGGCAAGATGGAGAATTTGATGGAACATTTTAGGAATCTTAAAATAGCTGTTGATTTTGACGGTACTATCGTCGAACACGAATATCCTAAGATTGGAAAGGATAAGCTTTTTGCCATAGAGACCCTTAAGGAGCTGCAGAAACATGGAGCGCTTCTGATATTGTGGACATTCAGGTCGGGTCCCGAGCTCGATAACGCAGTTGATTATTGCAGGGCAAAGGGAGTGGAGTTTTATGCTGTTAATAAAAATTACCCTGAGGAGATTTTTGATGATACCATAAGCAGAAAGATCAATGCCGATGTATATATTGATGATAAGAATGTCGGAGGATTTCCCGGCTGGAGTGATATCTGGCAGACATTAAGTATGTACGAGGAGAGAGAAAAAGAGGCAGAAAGAGTGCTGAGAAAACGAAGATCGGTACTTGGGAGAATATTCAGATCAAAACATGGAGATAATTCATAAAATGACAAAACCAGTAAGTTCAATAGTTTACCCGTTTTTTTTACTTCTGTCCTTCGTTATTTTTACCTGGTCGTGTAAAAGTAACGGGGCTTCCGGAAAAAGCAATG
>JAUVKT010000056.1 GCA_030596125.1 Bacteroidales bacterium
AGGCAGGAATTTGCCTGATAATCTTCTGGTGGTTATAGCAACGGGGCTCCACCTCTTCCCATACCGAACAGAGAAGTTAAGCCCGTTAGCGCCGATGGTACTGCGTAAAAGTGGGAGAGTAGGTCGCCGCCAACTTTATAAGGAAAAAGCTCAGCTGAAAAGCCGGGCTTTTTTTTGTTGTAAAAAAAGGGACAACCATAATGGTTACCCCCTTTATATTAATTGGGATACCGGTTTTCTAGCCTGATTAATTCATAAGTTTTTCGTCATGAGAAGTCAAAGTACAAAGAATAAAGGTAAGCGCAGATTTGAGACTCACAGATATAGCCATAGCTATATTGAGAATCAAAAATCGAGCATTGCCTTTAGTCACAGTAATTTGACTTCGTAATAGATCAATTTGTGAACCGGAACGAAGTGGAGCTCACCGGAGGTAATTATTCAGGCTAGTAGAACTTATATCTTTTATCTACAATGTCAGATTTTTTACGGAGGGCTTCGATTCCTTCGTAGTAGGCCCTCATTTCAAAGCTGGAAGTGAGCTGGTTTTTTAGGATATCAACAGAAAGCATCTGACTATTATTATTAACGGTATTAACCGATATAATATATATAGCATTTTCTCCCTTAATAGGTCCTGAAAGAAATCCTTCTTCTGCATTTGCTGCAGAAGAGATAATAGCTGGCTCTATTCCGGCACCGGGTATTGAAAATGAATTGAAACTAATACCTGTGGCCTCTCGTACAGTTAATCCAAGTTTAGAAGATATATCTTCAATATTATCCAGCCCCTCAATTTCTTTATTCATTCCGGTAATAAGTATTTCAGCTTTTTTCTCCTTTAACAGGGCAAAACGGATATCACTTTCAACATCCTCTGTAGCAGCATATCCTTCTTCTTTAACATCGGTGCAGTATGCAATCACGAATTTATTGCCCAGTTCGAATACAGCCTGTTCGCTCCTGTCGAGAATGATCTCTTTTTCTTTCGCTTCATATAGAGACATTATCAGTTGTCGTGGAGTTTCAAGTTCTCCAAGAACTTTTTCATCAGGACCGATATCGCGGCCACTTTTCCTGTTTAATTTATCATCACTAATTGCCTGGTCGAATTTTTCATATGTGTTATTTATCCCGGCAAACCTGCTGGCTTCTGAATAGATGTTCTGATAGGTCGCTGAACTAGGTTCAATAGCTATGTCTATTATTCCAATATGATACTTCTTCGTGTTTCTGCTCTGATTAAGTATCTCAATTATGTGAATTCCAAATGATGTTTCAACTATATTAAGATCTCCTTTTTTACCCTCAAAACAGGCGTTGTTGAAAGATGTAATCATTTGTCCCTCAGAGAACCATCCGAGGTCACCTCCAAGCTGAGATGATCCGTCTTCTGAAACAAGTTGTGCAAGAATTTCAAAACTGGTTCCATTCTTAATAAGGTTGAGAATACTGTCTGCCTGAAAACTTGTAGCTTCCTTCGTTCCATACGTGTTAGTAGTGAAAAGAATATGTCTGGCTTGTACTGAATCCGGTCTGTTTTCAATTTCAATTATTCTTGCAGCTTTATATGTTTCATTCTCTACGTACGGCCCATATACCTCATCTCTGTTCTCCTTTGAAACAAAATCACGAATCATCTCAGGGACATCCCCTATTGGCTGGAAAACTTCGAAATGCCTGGTGTCTGCTGTAAGATTAATAAATTGTACCGGGTTATCTGTAGAAGCAAATTCACTTATAGCTTCTGTTATCTTTTGTTCTGTCTTGCTTACATCACTGTCTGAAGGTAAAACCTCGAACTCAACATATTCAATGCTACGGGCGGCGTTCTGCCCGAACTCCTTCTTATGTTTATTGTAATATTTTTCTATGTCACTGTTTGTTATTACAACTGCTGTATCCGGCATTGTTGAAAATGGTCTGGATACAAAACTGAAATCTACCACGTGAGCAGTTAAGGCGGCCTCAAATTCAGCCTGCTTGCTTGTAACATAAAGCCCCTTGGAAATAAGATTGGTAAGTTTAGTCTTAGTTTGTGACGTAACTATTTCATCTTCAAAGAATAACCAATAAGCCTTTGCTTGCGGGTCGTATTCAATAGTCTTAAGGAAATTTACAAGAAATGACTTATCAAGAATACCTGTCTCCTGATTTGCAAACAATTGTTGTATTATAGGATGTGGATTGTCGCCCAAAACCATAGCATCAACCTCTTCCGGGCTAACTCCCAGACCAAGAATGGCAATCTCATCGCTAAGTATTCTCTCCTCAACTATCTGGTTCCATATCTGTTCTCTTACGGATTCAGACATTGCTTCAGTGATTGTAGTAGTGCCCGACATTTTGTAAATCTCTATTAGATTTTGCGCCCTGTTGTCAAATTCCTGATAAGAGACGCCCTGGCCGTCAATTTCTGCAATTTCATAATAATCTTTTGCACGCTTGTTCTGCCCGCTGCCACCTCCGAAAAAATCTCCCAAAACGAATATAACCAGTGAAACTCCAATTACAATAGCCAGAAGTGCTCCGGCCCTGTCACGCATTGTTTGTAATACCGACATCTATTAAATTCTTTAATTATTATACTTAATTTTTACAGGCGACAAATATAACAAAAATAGTTTAATCCTCCTTCTCCGGCGCAGCCGGATTCGGTAGACGAGAAATCTGATTTAATACCGTTTTTTATATTATTTAGTATAGTAATCAAAAAAGCATTGATTATTTCAGATAGTGCTAATAAAAACAGGGGGTATGTTTAAAAAAAAGTGTAAAAAGTAATAATATACCCCCTAAAAAATATAGGTTCTCCGAAAAAAAGGTATATATTTGAGAAAAATTAAAAATATGGCTGAATTAAGATTTAATGCTTTGAAGGAAGTTTTCGCAAGAAAACCTTTGGAAGTAAATATTCCGGAAGGAAAGATCTCGGATTATTTTGGGATAAATGTATTTTGTTTGAGTAAGATGGAATGCTACCTGTCAAAGGAGACCTATCTGGCGATTAGGGAGGCAATATTAAAGGGAACTTCCATAAGCAGGGATATCGCTGATAAGGTTGCTGCCGGGATGAAGTTATGGGCAATCGAGAAAGGAGTAACTCATTATACACATTGGTTTCACCCGCTTACAGACTCTACCGCCGAGAAGCATGATGCGTTTATTGAGTTTAATGAATCCGGAGGATTGGTTGAAACATTCTCCGGGGAGTTACTGGTGCAGCAGGAACCTGATGCGTCGAGTTTCCCTAGCGGAGGTATAAGAAATACATTTGAAGCCCGTGGGTATACGGCGTGGGATGTGTCGTCACCGGCTTTTATTGTAGGCACTACATTATGTATCCCAACAGTTTTTGTCTCTTATACAGGTGAAGCCCTTGATTATAAGGCCCCCCTTTTGAAGACTCTCGCCGAACTTGACACGGCGGCCGTGGAAGTGTGCCGGTATTTTGACAAGAATGTTGACAAAGTAATATCAAACCTTGGATGGGAGCAGGAATATTTTCTTATCGATGAAGCTCTTTATTACGCCAGACCTGATCTTGTTTTGACCGACAGGACATTGATGGGACATCAGTCGTCAAAAGATCAGCAACTGGCCGATCATTATTTTAGTTCCATATCCGAAAGGGTAATGTCTTTTATGATTGAATTTGAATACGAAGCATATAAACTTGGGATACCAGTAAAAACCCGCCATAACGAGGTTGCTCCTAATCAGTTTGAGTGTGCCCCGATATATGAGGAGACAAACCTGGCTGTAGATCATAACCAGCTTATTATGGATATAATGAAACGGGTGGCAAAGAAGCATAAGTTCAAGATACTCCTTCATGAGAAGCCGTTTGCAGGGATAAACGGATCAGGAAAACATAACAACTGGTCACTCGGAACCAATACTGGTGTTAACCTGTTATCTCCTGGTAAAAACCCAAAAGGTAATTTACAGTTTCTTACATTTCTTGTGAATGTGTTAATGGCAGTACACGATAACAGGGATCTTATAAGAGCAAGTGTTATGACAGAAACTAATTCATACAGACTTGGAGGAAATGAGGCTCCTCCCGCAATAATTTCAGTTTTTCTCGGGTCATATCTTTCTGAAATGCTTGATGGTATTGTAGAAAAAGTTACCGGGGGAAAAATGACCCCAACAGAAAAAACAGAACTTAAACTGGGCATAGGAAAGATACCTGAAATTTTACTTGATAACACTGACAGGAATAGAACATCTCCCTTTGCATTTACTGGCAACAGGTTTGAGTTCAGGGCTGTGGGATCGTCCTCGAGTTGTGCTCCTCCTATGATTGCCCTTAATGCAAGCGTTGCTGACAGGCTGCGAAAATTTAAAATTGATGTCGATAAGCTTATTGACAAAGGTGTTAAGAAGGATGAAGCAATATTCCAGATCCTTAAGAGGTATATCATAGAATCAGAAGCTGTCAGGTTTGAGGGAGATGGTTATAGTACCGAATGGGAAAATGAAGCTGAAAAGAGAGGCCTTTCCAATATTAAAAGCGTTCCGGAGTCACTGAAGGCCTATTTTTCTCCTGAAGCAAGACATGTATTAATAGATGGGGGCATTTTCTCTCCGAAAGAATTGGAAGCAAGGGTGGGGGTAGAATATGAAAAGTTTATTAAAAAGGTGCAGATTGAGGCAAGGGTGTTGGGCGACCTGGCAATAAATCATATTGTCCCTACAGCTATCCAGTATATGACAACCCTGCTGGATAATGTAAACGCTCTGAAAAGTGTTTTCAATGAGATTGAATCTGAGAGACTTGCAGGGGCAAGAAAGGAGACTATAAAGAATATTTCAGATCATATTTCTCTTATTAAGAAACTGGTTAGCGAAATGGTTAACGAGAGAAAAAAGGCTAATGTAATAGACGACCTGTGTGATAAGGCATTTGCATACGACCGAGAAGTTAAGCCGTTTTTAGATAAAATCAGGTATCATATCGACAGGCTTGAACTCACTGTAGATAATGAAATATGGCCACTTCCGAAATACAGGGAATTATTGTTTTCCAGATAATTTATTCAATAATGTGAAGAAGAGGAGCTCTCCTTGTGATCTCCTGCATAATATTTGCAGCCGGTTATCCGTTAGAGTAAAAACAGGATAGCCGGCTTTTTAATATCTGCAAATGCTATATCAGAAAGAATAACACAATTTATTGGCTATTGTTATATTAAAAATGAAATTCATTACTTTTACCCGGGATAAATGAAAACAGGATGAGAAAAGTTTTACCACTTATACTAATATTACTTCTTTCGGTTAATGTAACAGCGCAGAAGAGAAAGGTGCAGAGGGCATATGATGCATGGGATGCTGGTGAATATTTTGAAGCAATTGATTTTTTTAAGGATGCTTATTCCAAAACCAAAGACAGGGCAGAAAAGGCAGATCTTTTATATATGGTTGCAGAGTGTTACCGGTTAACCAATAATCCAAAATATGCTAAGACCTGGTATAAAAAAATATCAGGAAAAGATTATGCAAAGCCTGAGGCAACATTTTATTATGCTGAATCTATAAGAAAAAACGGAGATTATAAAGAGGCAATTGAGGAATACCGTAATTATAAACAGATGGTTCCTTCCGATGCAAGAGCAGATATAGGTATTCGTTCATGCGAACTGGCTATTGAGTGGATGGATTCTCCCGAACCGTATAAGGTGAATAATCTGAAAGATCTAAATTCTAGGGGTTCGGATTTTAGTCCGGCCTATGCCCGTGATGATTTCGGATTGGTTTATTTTACATCATCAAGGGATGAAGCTATGGGTAAAGCGGATCATGGTGCCACCGGGGAGAATTTTACAGATATTTTTGAAAGCCGGCTTGATAAAAAAGGCAAGTGGAGCACTCCTCTTCCCGTGACTGGTTTAAATACGGATTTTGAGGAGGGAACACCATCTTTTACTGCTGATTTCAGGCAGATATATTTTACCCGGTGTGAAGCAGGAAAAAGAGAGCAGAAGGGTTGCGTGATATATACATCACGAATTGAAGGGGACGGATGGAGTGAGCCGGAGAAACTGGAAATATTGTCAGACTCACTTGTAGCAGCCCATCCCGCAATTTCATCGGATGATCTTTCGCTTTATTTTGTGTCCGAACTCTCAGATGGTTATGGTGGAAAGGATATATACGTTGTCAGAAGAGAAACTGAAAGCTCAGAATGGTCGGATCCGGTTAATCTGGGTCCGGATATAAATACCAGGGGTGATGAATTATTTCCATGTGTCAGGGAAGATGAAATACTTTTTTTCTCTTCTGACGGACATATTGGTATGGGCGGACTGGATATATACAGGGCTAATCCCCAGCCTGATGGTAGCTGGATAGTGGATAATATGAGATATCCGGTCAACACTTTTGCAGACGATTTCGGTATTACTTTTCAGGGTATAGAGGAGACAGGTCTTTTTACCTCAACGAGAAAGGGGAGGGGTAATGATGAGATATATACATTTGAACTTCCACCATTAAGGTTCAGTGTTACAGGTTTGGTTAAGGATGAAAAAAGTGGCGAAGCAATTCCCGGTGCAGCAGTTCAGCTTATTGCCAGTGATGGCACTACAGTGAGGATCGAAACAGCTGATGCCGGAGAGTTTAAGTTTATACTTAAGGGAGATGTTGATTATATTTTTCTTGCTTCCAAACAGGGATATCTTAACGGGAAAGAAAAAGAGACTACAAGGGGTCAGGATAAAAGCCGGGAATTTCTTACTACTATCGTAATGACCTCGATAGATAAGCCAATTGATCTGCCAAATATTTTATACGATTTTGGTAAATGGGACCTGAGACCGGAATCGATGGTCTCACTCGATAAGCTGGTTGAGACTCTGAATGATAACCCAAATATTACTATTGAGTTAATGTCCCATACCGACTCAAGGGATACTGAGGAATATAATATAGATCTCTCACAGAAAAGAGCCCAGTCGGTCGTTGAATACCTTATCCGGAAAGACGTAAATCCTGAGAGACTTTCAGCAAGAGGATACGGAGAGTCAAATCCAAAGGTTATTGATGCAGGAATGGCAAATATCTATAATTTCCTTAAAGAAGGGTTTATCCTGAATGATATGCTTATTCAGGGACTCTCTACAGAAGAGCAGAAAGAGATAGTTCACCAGATAAACAGACGTACAGAATTCAGGGTACTCCGCACAGACTTTGAGACCGAATGAGATAATGTACTAATTAAGGCACCCCGGTTCTATTGGTTTTTGCATAATTTATCATTTAACCTGATTAATTCATAAGTTTTTCGTCATGAGAAGTCAAAGTACAAAGAGTAAAGGTAAGCACAGATTTGAGACTCACAGATATAGCCGTAGCTATATTGAGAATCAAAAATTGAGCATTGCCTTTAATCAAAGTAATTTGGCTTCGCAATAGATCAATTTGTGAATTATTCAGGTTAACATTATCTGTTTATTTTGTTAAATTTGTAACCTGAATCCTGCGAGCGCATTCCTCGCTGCTTACGGCGGGGAGCTTCAATAATTCAAATAATGAGTAGCGAATCAAGGTATGATAAAAGGGGAGTTTCAGCCTCAAAAGATGATGTTCACAATGCTATAAAAGAATTGGATAAGGGCTTGTTTCCTAAATCTTTCTGTAAGGTTGTTCCCGATATACTGGGAGGTGATCCCGACTATTGTAATATTATGCATGCCGACGGTGCAGGCACGAAATCGTCGCTGGCTTATATATACTGGCGGGAGACCGGCGATCTGTCTGTCTGGAGAGGGATAGCACAGGATGCCATTATTATGAACGTTGACGATCTGCTCTGTACAGGTGTAACATCAAATATTATTCTTTCATCCACTATAGGCCGTAACCGGAATAAAATTCCCGGAGAGGTTGTAAATGCAATTATCAACGGTACAGAAGAGGTGCTGGCAGACCTTAGAGGCCAGGGGATAGAAATATTCCTTACCGGTGGTGAAACAGC
Organism: Bacteroidales bacterium; assembly: GCA_030596125.1. GTDB lineage: Bacteria > Bacteroidota > Bacteroidia > Bacteroidales > VadinHA17 > JAUVKT01. The sequence goes on from JAUVKT010000056.1 coordinate 7,985, forward strand.
TGATGTTGGAGATCTTGTGCGAACGGTCATAGTAGACTCTACAGTTACAGCACGTATTAAGAGGGAGGATGTGATTACCCTCGATAATATCACGAACGGAGATGTAATAGTGGGTCTCTCTTCCTATGGTCAGACAAATTATGAAACGGAGTATAACGGTGGGATGGGAAGTAACGGACTTACTTCGGCTCGGCATGATATTTTTGCCAATTACCTTGCATCAAAATTCCCTGAAAGTTATGATCCTGACATGCCCGTGGATCTTGTCTATTCAGGATCGATGAAGCTAACCGAAGAGATAGAAGGATTGGGAATTGATGCAGGCAAGCTTGTTTTATCTCCAACCCGCACCTATGCTCCCGTGATTAGCAGGGTGCTGAAAGAGATGAGACCGGCAATACACGGAATGGTTCACTGTTCGGGTGGGGCACAGACCAAAATCCTTCATTTCATTGATAATATGCATGTTGTTAAGGATAATATGTTTCTGATTCCTCCCCTGTTCAGGATAATAAGGGAGCAATCGGGAACTTCATGGAAAGAGATGTATAAAGTTTTTAATATGGGACACAGGTTTGAGATATATTTACCTGCCCGGAATGCATCAGAAGTAATTGATTTAGCTTCTGATTTTAACCTTGAGGCAAAGGTAATAGGTCATTGCAGCAAGTTTTCGGGAAGAAAACTTACTATAACAGATGTAAACGGGGTTTTTGAATACTAATAAACAGGAAGAAACAGAGTATGGCTAATAGTATGATCCTTGAAAAACTCCTTGGAGTAAAAGAGAGATTCGAAGAGGTAGGACGGCTTATTACAGAACAAGATATAATTGCCGATATGAAGCGTTATATCAAATTAAACAAGGAGTATAAAGAGCTTGAACCAATTGTTGAGGCTTATAACGAGTATAAGAATGTAGTGACCAATATTGAGTCAACCAAAGAACTGCTCAGAGCTGAGAAGGATGGAGAGATGAGAGAGATGGCCAAGGCGGAACTGGACGAACTGAATGAAAAACTTCCTGTAATGGAAGAGGAGATAAAGTATCTTTTGCTTCCTGCCGATCCTGAAGATAACAAGAATGCCGTTGTAGAAATACGTGCAGGAACAGGAGGAGATGAAGCCGGTATTTTTGCCGGCGATCTTTTCAGGATGTATTCAAAATTTTGCGAGGAAAAACGATGGAAGATTGATGTAAGCCATATTGCCGAAGGAACCGCTGGTGGTTATAAGGAGATAGTTTTCAGTGTGACGGGAGAAGGTGTATATGGAATTCTTAAGTATGAGTCGGGGGTTCACAGGGTTCAGAGGGTTCCCCAGACCGAAACCCAGGGCCGGGTTCATACCTCTGCTGCCACTGTAGCAGTATTACCTGAAGCGGGTGAGTTTGATATTGATATTAAACCTGATGATGTTAGGAAAGACACTTATTGTGCATCGGGACCCGGAGGACAATCAGTAAATACTACCTATTCAGCTATCAGGCTAACACACATCCCATCAGGAATAGTTGTTACCTGCCAGGATCAGAAATCGCAGCTCAAGAACCTTAATAAGGCTATGAAAGAGCTCAGGACAAGATTATATAACCTTGAGTACCAGAAATATCTTGACGATATATCATCCAAGCGTAAGACAATGGTATCATCCGGCGACAGATCGGCAAAGATACGTACCTATAACTACCCGCAGGGCAGAGTTACCGATCACAGGATAACATTGACACTTTATAACCTGCCATCAATAATTGACGGAGATATCCAGGAAATAATAGATAAGCTTCAATTAGCTGAAAATATTGAAAGGCTAAAAGAGACCAACTTGTAAAATTTAGTTTTTATGAATTCGAAACAACTTTTTGAAAATATCAGAAAGAAAAAATCATTTCTCTGTGTTGGCCTTGATAGCGATATCGATAAGATCCCAGGGTTTCTACTCGATCATGATGATCCTGTGTTCGAATTTAACAGGAGAATAGTTGATGCTACTGCTCAATTTACTGTAGCATATAAACCGAATGCTGCATTTTATGAATGCAGGGGAATTTCAGGATGGCAAAGTCTTGAGCGTACCGCCGGCTATATAAAACAACATTATCCCGATATTTTTATTATTGCTGATGCAAAAAGGGGAGATATCGGAAATACATCAAAAATGTATGCACGCGCCTTTTTTGAGGGAACCAATTTTGATGCTGTTACTGTGGCTCCATATATGGGAGAAGATTCAGTAACACCTTTTCTTTCGTATGATAACAGATGGGTTGTTCTGCTTGCCCTGACATCCAATAAGGGAGCTGATGATTTTCAGTACCACAACGACAATGGAACCAGGCTGTTTGAACAGGTATTACATAGATCGAAACAGTGGGGAAGTATTGATAATATGATGTACGTTGTTGGTGCCACAAGGGCTGAAATGCTTGAAGATATAAGAAAAATCATTCCAGACCATTTCCTCCTTATTCCAGGCATCGGAGCCCAGGGAGGCAGTCTTGAGGAAGTGGTAAGATACGGTATGAATGCACAATGTGGACTGCTGGTGAACTCTTCCCGCGGTATCATCTTTGCTGATACCACTTCCGGTTTCGACAGGGTGGCAGCACAGAAAGCTGAAGAGTTGGCTGGCGAGATGTCTGATTACCTCCAAAATTTTAATCTTATTTAAACGGAATGTAACTATTCAGTCGGCAGTCAGCCCGTCCGACCGGAGTCATCCGGGCGGGCAATCTGAAGATAAGGCTATATACACTTTTAAGTCCCGATTTATCGGGAATATGATTAAGCAATCGTCTGATTCCTTCAGATCGTTTATTAAAATCATCAAAACTTTCTTTTATATACAGTTAGTTTCCTAAAATCAATTGCCATTGTGCAGAATTGTTTATTGTTCTTTTGCCGACTGCTTTGCCCTTCCGAAGCTCGAAACGAAGTGGAGAGCGAAGGAGGGTGGACTGCCGACTGATTAGTTACAACTGAATTAATCAGGTTAGTATTCGTTTCGTCCCGGGATGAGATATTAATTTTCACACGAAGTGAGAATTGTATATCTTTATATGTCTTGCTGTAAAATATTTGAATATATGAACCGAATCCGGCAGCTGCCGGATGAGCTACATATGACCATTGAAAATAAATTATTGACACATGAAAGAGGAATTTCTTCATTTTGTTTGGAAGAACAGATTGTTTAATGATGATCTTTTTTCAGAAAAGGGAGGGGAAAAGATTATAGTAATTGATCCGGGTCAGTATAACCGTGATTCTGGTCCGGATTTTTTTAACGCCAGAGTAAAGATTGGAGAGACGGAGTGGGCCGGCAACGTGGAAATACATATCAGGGCATCATCATGGTATAGTCACGGTCATCATAATGACCATGCCTATGATAACGTGATACTGCATGTTGTCAGCGATTTTGACAGGGATATCTATACTGCTTCAGGATCGGAGGTTTACACGACGGTCATAAGATATGACCAGGTGGTTTATGAAAGATACCTTGAATATATGCGCAGACCGGGAATAATTATTTGCAGGGATGAGCTTACATCACTTGATCGTTTTACAATACGGCACTGGATACATAATCTGGCAGTTTCCAGGCTTGAGCGGAAAACAGAAATGATAAGGCCTCAGCTTATCGATACTCATAACGATTGGGAGGAGACTCTCTACAGGTCACTGGCAGGATATTTTGGAATGAGTGTTAATACTCTCCCTTTTACCCGGCTTGCACGCAGCTTACCTCTAAAACTGGTTGCCAGGCATTCTGATGATTTAACAACAGTTGAAGCTCTCATGTATGGTCAGGCCGGATTTCTGAGTCCGGCCCTTTTCCGCGAAACACCTGATGATTATTATTTTCTGCTGACAAGGGAATATACTGTCCTGAGAAAAAAATATGATCTTAAACCAATGGATGGATGGATATGGAAACTTGGCAGAATGAGACCGGCCAATTTCCCTACAATAAGGATCTCACAGTTTGCGTCCCTTATTACAAAAACCAATCCTCTTTTCTCGAGAATTAAGGAGGCAGACTCAATTGATGATCTGAGAGCTCTACTGAGATCGGAAAGCTCCGGATACTGGTCAGACCATTATCTGTTTGGCAGAAAATCAAAAAGCTCAGTTAAACTAACCGGCAGCCAGTTTGTCGATCTGCTTATATTGAATGCTGTGATTCCTTTGCTGTTTTTGTATGGTAAGGAAAACAGTCTGCAGAAATTCTGTGATAAGGCAATTGATTTTTCTGATGCGATTCCTGCCGAGAAAAACAGGATAACAAAGGAATGGGCAGAGTTGGGGATAGAACCTGCAACTGCATTTGAATCACAGGGACTTATCGAGCTAAGATCTGTTTATTGTAAAAATAGAATGTGTCTTAATTGCCATATTGGGACTAAATTGATAAGTTTGGGAAAAGAATTGGATACTGATAATGCTTATTCATTAGAGGATCCACGATGACCAGAAAATGAGACAATCCAATTTTGAACATAAATCAGCGCCAATGATAAGGTCGGCAGTAACGGGAGTTATATTGTTACTGTTTGTGGTCGCAATAGGTACTGTGGGCTATATGTGGATCGAGCATTATAAACCGATTGATGCTCTCTATATGACTGTTATCACTATGGCTACAGTTGGCTTCAGGGAGGTGGCTGTTCTAAGTGTTACCGGCAAGATGTTTACAATAATCCTTATTCTGGGAAGTTTCGGGATTTTTGGATATGTAGTAACTATGGTTACCCGTTTTGTTGTTGATGGGGTATTTACTCACTATTTTAAAGATAATAAAGTGAAAAAAAGTATAGACAAATTGAGAGACCATGTCATAGTATGTGGTTTTGGAAGAAATGGAAAGCAGGCAGCAATAAGCCTTAATGAGCTGGGTAAAAACTTCGTGATTATTGAAAGGAATCCGGAGATTCTTACATATTTACGTGAGTCAACAAACTTTCTCTATATAGAAGGAGATGCTACTCATGATGAAATTCTTTACCTGGCTAATCTCGAAAATGCAAGGGCTCTTATTGCCACCCTGCCGGTCGATGCTGATAACCTTTTCGTTGTATTAACGGCAAAGCAGATGAATCCCGATATGCTTATTATAAGTCGTGCTTCAGAAGACAATTCTGATGTTAAACTAAAGAGGGCCGGCGCAACCAATGTAATTATGCCGGATAAGATCGGAGGAGCCAGAATGGCACGCCTGGTTGTAGATCCAGATGTTGTGGAATTCCTTGAATATGTGCTTATGGAACCTCTCAAAACAGGCGTTAAGATTGTAGAAATTTCATGTAAATCACTCTCCTTCTGTTTTGCAAATAAGAGCATCAGGGAACTTGATATAGCTAACAAAACAGGGGCCAATATAATTGGCCTGAAGAATGGACAGAATAACTACATTATTAATCCCCCGGCAGACACATTCCTTACTGAAGAGGATCAGCTTTTTGTGCTTGGTAAAACCAATCAGATCGATGCCCTGAGGGAATTGATTTGCAGCGGAAACTAAAATTGGTTCAGGAAACGCAACCTTCGGCACGAGTTTTGCGTCATTCTTATAAGAAGGCTATTGATCAGAAATCATTGATATTTCAAGATTCGTGTGATAATCCGGCCTGGTAATATTAAATGGCTCTGTTTTAGCATTATATATCTTTAGGTTAGATGTAGATTTATTTATTTATAGTATGTTTGAATATTTTGAGAAAAAAGTTTTATCTTTGCGTTCCAAATTCAGAGAGGTAATATTAAGAAATAACAATCTTTTATTTGCAGACATGTATTTAACAACAGAAAAGAAACAGGAATTTTTTAAAACATATGGATCTTCGGAACTTGATACAGGAACAGCCGAAGGTCAAATTGCTCTTTTCTCTTACAGGATAACTCACCTTACTGAACATCTTAAGAGTAATAAGAAGGATTTCAGTACACAAAGGTCTTTAATAAAGCTTGTAGGAAAGAGACGCAGGTTGCTTGATTACCTTAAAGCAAACGATATCGTCCGGTATCGGGAAATCATTAAAGCATTGAAGCTGCGTAAATAATATGAATAAGAGAAAGGCAATTCAAAATTGCCTTTTTTTATTTTTATTTGCGTAATTTCGCGACTTCACTAAAAGAAAATCATGTATAAATTAATTGAGAAGACGATCGATCTTGGCGATGGAAGATCGATAACACTGGAGACAGGTAAATTGGCCAGACAGGCTGATGGTGCTGTTGTATTGAAGATGGGTAAGACTATGTTGCTTGCCACGGTTGTTTCGGCAAAGGAGGCAAGAATGGATGTTGATTTTATGCCTTTGTCGGTTGAGTATAAAGAGAAATATGCCTCGCTGGGAAGATTCCCCGGAGGTTTTATGAAGCGTGAGGCAAGGCCCTCAGATTATGAGATACTAATTGCGAGGCTCATCGACAGGGTGCTAAGACCACTTTTCCCTGACGATTACCATGCTGAAACTTTTGTAACTGTAACTATGGTATCTGCAGACAAAGATATAATGCCTGATGCAATTGCAGGTCTGGCAGCTTCTGCCTGTCTGGCAGTATCTGATATACCTTTTAAAGGACCTATTTCAGAGGTGCGGATTGCCAGAATAGATGGTGAGTTTGTTATTAACCCTCTGGCTTCTGATCTGGAGAGAGCAGATATGGATCTTATAGTGGGTGCTACCTATGATAATATTATGATGGTTGAAGGAGAGATGGATGAAGTATCTGAAGAGGATATGCTTGAAGCTATGAAGGTAGCTCATGATGCTATTAAGGTTCATTGTAAAGCTCAGATTGAGCTGGCAACCGAGGTTGGTTCTCTTGAAAAAAGGGAGTATTCACATGAAGAGAATGATGAAGATCTGAAGAAGAAATTATGGGATGAAACATACGATAAATGTTATGCTGCAACAAGTAATGTAATGGCCGACAAGCATGCACGTTCTGAAGCAGTTAAAGCTGTAAAGGAGCAGTTTTTGTCACAGTATACCGAAGAGGATGAGGTAGATGTAAAGCTGGTTGATCGTTATTATCACGATGTTCACAAAGAGGCTGCAAGACGGTTGGTGCTTGATGGAAAGATCAGGCTGGATGGACGGAAAACAGATGAGATAAGACCTATCTGGTGTGAGGTTGATACGCTGCCTGCTACACATGGTTCTTCTCTCTTTACCAGAGGAGAAACACAGTCGCTGACTACAGTTACCCTGGGGACCAAGCTTGATAAGAAAATCATTGATACAGTACTGGTAAAGGGTTTGGAGAAGTTTACTCTTCATTATAACTTCCCTCCATTCTCAACAGGTGATGCCCGTCCGGTTCGCGGCCTGAGCAGGCGTGAGGTTGGACATGGAAACCTTGCACACAGGGCACTTAAGAAGGTGCTTCCTCCTGATGAAGAGAATCCATACGCTATTAGGATTGTTTCGGATATTCTTGAATCAAACGGTTCTTCTTCTATGGCTACTGTTTGTGCGGGTACTCTTGCACTGATGGATGCCGGTATTAAAATTCGTAAGCCGGTTTCAGGTATTGCAATGGGACTTATAACAGATAAAGATTCAGATAAATATGCTGTATTATCAGATATTCTGGGAGATGAGGACCATCTTGGAGATATGGATTTTAAAGTTACCGGAACAAGGGATGGTATTACTGCTACCCAGATGGATATAAAGGTTGACGGATTATCCTATGAAATATTATCACAGGCCCTGGAACAGGCAAAGGTCGGAAGGATGCATATTCTTGATAAAATTGAGGAGACGATTGCCGAACCAAGAGAAGATTTGAAACCACACGCCCCAAGAATCATCAGGATTACTATTGCCAAAGATATGATAGGAGCTGTTATAGGCCCCGGTGGAAAAGTTATTCAGGAGATGCAGGCTGAGACCGGTACTACCATTGTAATTGAAGAAGTTGATGGTGTGGGTGAAGTTCATATATTCGGCGAGAATAAGGATGGAATTGATAGCGCCCTGGCGAAAATCAATAAGATTGTTGAGGTTCCTGAAGTTGGTAAAACCTATAAGGGA
>JAUVKT010000125.1 GCA_030596125.1 Bacteroidales bacterium
AAAGATCCCATGAAATATGACCTGCTTGTTACAGACCAGACTATGCCTGAAATGCTTGGTACTGAACTTATTGAACAAGCAAAAAAGATTCGTCCCGACCTGAAGACCATCATTATCACAGGTTATAGCGATTCGGTCCCGGAAAATACTTTAGATAAGCATGAGATTACTAAGATCATCATGAAACCTCTGATATTAAGTGATTTCAGCAAGCTGATAAGAGAAGTATTAAGTAATAAATAAACCCATTAATTCTAAAAATGCATAAAATACTGATTATTGACGATGAGCATGAGATTCTGCTTTTGCTTAAAAAAATGATGGAAAGGGCAGGATATCTTGTCGACCTTGCTTCAAATGGAAAAGATGGAATGGAATTATTGGGAAAAGACAATTTCAGCCTTATTATTACTGATATTATAATGCCTGAAAAGGAGGGGCTTGAGATTATTCTTGAAATGAGAAAAAAATATCCCGATATCAAAATAATTGCAATCTCAGGCGGTGGAAGACTTTCCCCTGAGGGGTACCTTGAAAGCGCCAGGCATCTGGGCGCATCAAGAGTTTTTCAGAAACCCTTTACCCAAAAAGAGATTATCGGGGCAGTAAATGATCTGCTTGGTTAACTGTCTCAACTATTTCAGATACTCTCATTTTTTTCTATATTGCATTAACAGAATTCCGTTTAACTGAATCAATATTCTTTTTTGTTTTTTATCCGTAGAAATTATGAGAAAAGCTACATGGAAAGAGAGACATTTAGTAGTTGAGATCATTTCCCATATGTTTGAGAATAACCCCGGATCGGTGTGGGTTCTCAGAAAAAGTGTAAACAGGAAAAAAGGAATAAAGTACCTTGCCCAACACGTATTTATGAAAGCCTATAACCGTGATGGAGCCTGGCTCTCAAATAATAATAAGGGCGTGGCTCTCTGCTATCGATATAATATTAAGAAATTCTCCCTGTTGGAGATATATTATTTTTTAGTCTTCGTAATTTTTGCCGCCAGTTTCAAAAAGGGCTCCGATATTTTGTACCGTGAGGCATACCGGAAAAAACAACGACCCGCCTCCGGGGATTATCTCTATTTCTGGTTCTTAGGTGTAATGCCAGGAGGCGAAAAGGCTGTTTTCGAATTATCCTGGGAAATGTTTAAAGAGTCGGAACGTACAGGCCTGCCTATCTACCTTGAGACAACACTTGAGAGAATGATGAAGGTTTATGCCCGGTATGATTTCGAAATGTACCATTACTGGGAAGATAAAGAAAAAGATATCCAATACTGGTTTATGAAAAAAGAACCACAACCGGTAACAAGGAACCTGGATGATTTCGTACTAAAATAGCTTAATTATCAACATCCAACCAGAATAATGATTTTTATGTCTGGGCGGACAGACACCTTTACGAAAAATTATAAACAGATGAACAAATCGACAGGTAAATTTTGTTACGGTAAAGATTTTCTTTCGGCTGGACTCGCACTTGCTATTGCCAGGAATAAAATTGAAGGAGTGATCTCAGACAGTACAAGAAAAAAGATTAATGACGGAAGCCGGATTGTTGAAAAAATCGTTGCCAAAGGGGAACCCGTTTATGGGATAAATACAGGTTTCGGTCCATTATGCACTACCATGATATCAAAAGAGGAAACCCTGATCCTGCAATCAAATATTCTGAAGAGTCATAGCGTTGGTGTCGGTGAGCCGGTACCAACAGAAATAGCGAAATTGATGCTTATCCTGAAAGTGCAAGCTCTTTCTAAAGGACACTCCGGAATAACGGAAGAGACCCTTGACAGGATTCTCTGGCATATAAAAAATGATGCAATCCCAGTTGTTCCGGCACAGGGTTCAGTAGGCGCCTCCGGCGACCTGGCTCCACTTGCCCACCTGTTTTTACCGGTTATCGGACTGGGAAAGGTCGAATACAAAGGTGAAACAATCTCATCTGAAGAATTATTCAAAAAAGAGGGACTAGCTCCGGTCGATTTAAAACCAAAGGAGGGCCTGGCACTGATAAACGGCACCCAGTTCATTGCTGCACATACAATTATAGTTATAGAAAAACTGCATAGCTGCCTCAGTCAGGCTGATATTATCGGGGCAATGATGATCGAAGGACTCCAGGGATCAATCAAACCCTACCTCAGCGAGTTGCACCAGCTAAGACCTTTTAAGGGTAATATCCATGTAGCAGCAAGGATCAAAGCCCTCCTCGAAGGATCCGGCATACTTGAAGACCATGCAAACTGCGAAAAGGTACAGGACCCTTATTCACTAAGGTGCATGCCACAGGTTCACGGTGCCTCAAGAAACGCATGGCTTCACCTTAAAGAGCTATTGGAAACCGAACTCAATTCAGTCACGGATAATCCTGTTATTTTTGATGAAGACCATATTATCAGCGGTGGAAATTTTCATGGCCAGCCGCTTGCACTGGCACTTGATTATGCATGTATTGCCGCATCGGAGATCGGAAATATATCAGACAGAAGGATATATCTTGCACTGGAAGGAAATTCGCCAGGTGTTCCTAAGCTACTTATGAAGGATACCGGTATCAATTCCGGATATATGATCCTTCAGTATACCACTGCCGCCCTGGCAAGTGAGAACAAAGGGCTCTGCTTTCCTGCAAGCGCAGACAGTATCCCAACCTCTCTCGGACAGGAGGATCATGTCAGTATGGGTTCTATTGGTAGTCGTAAAGCACTGAGGGTAATCGATAATGTTGAAAAAATACTCGCAATTGAAATGCTGACAGCTGCCCAGGCCTTCGAATTCAGGAAACCTCTGAGATCCGGAATTATTCTTGATGAGGTGCATAAAGTGATCAGGAGCAGGATCACCTTTGCTGAAAAAGATCGCATTTTTTCCGATGATATTGAGAAAGGCATTGAGATGATACGTGACCAGGTAATTCTGAAGACCGCCAATGAAGTGGCCTCAAGAGAGAAAATCTCACTTGATACAGAATTCAGCAACGAGTTTGAGGTATTATGAACCTGACATGAATAAAAATATTGCATTAGTATTATCAAGTGGCGGTGCAAGAGGTTTTGCACATATTGGTGTAATTAATGAATTACAACAACAAGACTTTAATATTACATCTATAGCCGGAACTTCAATGGGTGCATTGGTTGGAGGTATTTATGCCACAGGACAACTTAAACAACTGGAAGAATGGGTTACCTCACTGGATATTATGGAAGTTTTGAGATTAACAGATTTTTCCATCAGTGGCAAAGGGTTGGTTAAGGGCAAAAAAGTAATAGAAAAAATGAAGGAGATAGTTCCTGAAGCAAATATTGAAGATCTGTCTATACCCTATTGTGCAATTGCAACAGACATTATAAATGATGCCGAAACAGTCTTTACTGAAGGCAGCCTGTACGATGCCATAAGAGCTTCTATATCAATACCAACAGTTTTCCAGCCATTTAATATAGCCGATAATTATTTTATTGACGGCGGGGTGTTAAATCCAATTCCGGTTAACCGTGTTAAACGGCATGAAAACGATTCTCTTGTTGTTGTGGATGTAAATGCACGAATACCTTATGAAAAAAAGATGAGCGTAAAAACCGGTAAACTGGATAACAAATATCTCCGGCAAATAAAATTAATCCAAAAGAAACTGAGCAACACAATACCCCGGAATAAAAAAGATGACATTGGCATGTTCAATTTAATGAATAAGAGTATCGCTCTTATGTTGCATCAAATTTCAACATTAACTTTAGAGCATAACAAACCTGATCTGTTAATCAGCCTGTCACGTGAATCATTCGGCATTTACGATTTTTACAAAGCAAAAGATATAATCAAAGCAGGCCAATTGGCGACACAAGAAGCTATAAAATCACTGTAAAAAAATTCAGTAAAAGCTTACAATCAGAAGCGGGAATTTTCACGGAGAGAGAACATCTTTCTAAACTAACTCGAAATATGTTAGTTTTATTCGTTTTTTTTTTAATTTTAGGTGTTTCGGTTTAGATCAAATTCCTGCAACGATGTCAAGTCTGTCAACCATAGCATTAGTCTTTCTAATAATCCTTTGTCCGGGTACGGCATTTTCAATGCTGTTCATGGAAAATGCTGATACAGCTACAATTAACAATCAAACCAAGAATGCCTATATCAGTGCACGTCGTAATCCCGATATGGCAGTCCATCTTGGGCATAAAGCTCTTTCAGATTCGAAAAACATTATGTATAAACAAGGCATGGCTGATGCCTCCCTGGCATTGGGCATGGCTTACCTGGCAAAATATAATATTGGCGACAGTGCTTACTTCTATAATATTCAGGCCCTCAATCTATATCAGGAATTAGATGATATTCACGGTCAGGCCCGCGCCTGTTACTCATTGGCTTATGTTTACAGCTTTAAGGGCAATCTGGAGGAGTCAGAGCGGTATAGCACTCTCTGCCTCAATTTTTTTGAGCAGGCAGAAGACAAGCGAGGCATGGTAAATACATATAATGTTCTTACCTATCTTGCCAGGCAGCAGAAAGACTTTGATAAGGCCCGTGGATTAATTCAGCAGGCCATTGAAACTGCCCGCTCTATAAATGATACTCTCCCGCTCGCCGATGCTATAAACAGCCTCGGTAACATATATAAGGATATGGCTCTTTTCAATGAGGCTATTGATTCATATTTTGAAGCACTCCGGTTGTGGGAGATGAAAAAAGATTCCAACGGCCTTTCCATAGCATATGGTTCTATAGGAAATATGTATTATTATCAGAAAGATTATGATAAAGCCCTGGAATTCAACTTTAAGAAACTTCCCATATCTGAGGCGGCCGGTGACCTGTGGGAAGTAAGTAAGACGCTGAATAACATCTCGCTGATCTATAATTCAAAAAATGAATATGATAGTGCACTCTTTTTTACCCGCAAAAACTTAAATCTAACCAGGGAAATGAATATTCCTTCAGGGATAGCCAATGCATGCAATAGCATGGCCAACACTATGCTCCTGAACCTGGAGACAGATTCTGCATTCTTATATATCAGCAAAGCGGTTAAGATAGCAAGGGAGATAGATGATCAGGCCCTTGTGAATTACCTGATCACTCTCGGCAATGTCTACAGGGTTAAAAGAGACTACCCTATGGCTCTTCAAAATGCGCTGGTAAGTTATAATCTCGCAAAGGAGCAAAATTTGCCTATAGTGATCGCACAGGCCTCTGCCCTGTTGAGTGATACATATAGTTTAATAGGCCGTAATGATCTGGCTTACAGCTATATTAAGGAATATCATCATCTTAATGACAGTATTAGTAATGATGAATTCCATAAAAGAATAACACGTATGGATATCCAGTATGAATATGACAGGAAGCAAAAGGTAACTGAGTTTGAGCAGATGCAGGAGAGGATTGTAAATAAGAACAGGATAAAACAACAGGGTATTTACCTGAAAGGGTTGTTAATATTAATTTTGCTCCTGGCCATAATTTCCGTTCTCTATATCCGCCACAGCCGGTTCAGTGCTCAGTTCGCCCGCATTGACCTTGAACAGAGGTTGCTGAGGGCCCAAATGAATCCTCATTTCATCTTTAACTCACTCTGTGCGGTACAGGATTTTATCCTTGCAGGGAAGCCTAAGAAGGCCAACGCTTTCCTGACCAAGATTGCAAAATTGATGCGAAATATACTTGAAAATTCCCGTGAAGAATATATCGCCCTTGATAAGGAGATAGAAACACTGAAACTCTATCTCGATGTACAGCAGTTAAGGTTCGAAACAGAATTCGGGTACAATTTCATTATTGATGAATCAATTGATCCGGAAAATTTATCCGTCCCTCCAATGCTGGCCCAACCATGTGTGGAGAACTCCATTGAGCACGGACTGCTGCCACGCAAAA
>JAUVKT010000142.1 GCA_030596125.1 Bacteroidales bacterium
GGAGATATCTTCGCCATACAGCAGTCGGAACTTAAATATCTTAAGGCATACGACAGGCATCCTTTTGTTACAGACCTGAGATATTTCTTTGTATCGTCGTGGAATATCCTCTTCAAACGGGCAAGGAGTAAATGAATTTAATTATCCGAGGAACATGGCGGCATGTATTGCTATTATTGTTTCTGAGAAATATCTGGTTTCCGGGTCGTTTGACAGAAGAAAAGCTTTCTTTAAAGGTTTGTCCAAAATGTCCCCGAGGTCATGAAGATGTCTGGTATCCGATTTATTAACTTTGTCAGTCATTTTTATTTCAACTGCATAATAACATTCAGGTAATTCTATTATTAAATCAACTTCCCTTCCGTCATGGGTTCTCAGATGGTATAATTTAGCAGACAAATTATTGGTTTTTATCTGCTTGAAAATCTCTGCAACAATTATACTCTCAAATTCATTCCCCGTTAATCCTCCCCTTTTCTGTAAGATTGCCTGAATAATACCATTATCCAGGTAATGAACCTTTGGCATTTTAGATAGTCTCTTATTAGGGTTTCCTGACCAGGCCGGCAATATCAGTGCCTGGTAACTAATGTCAAAATATCGTATATATCGTTGAACTGTTTTGATGGTTAATCCCAACCTGTTTCCTATATCCGATGCATTTACAAGTGTTCCGGTATTGAGGGCCAGGTAACGTTGAAGGTTTATAAAAGGTTCCAGCTCTCTGAATACTGCCAGATCCCTTATATCACGTTCCAGATATGTTCTGATATAGTTTTGCAACCAATCGTATTTTTCATCATTACTCAATTCTTCATCTGAAACAGCAGGGTATGCTCCGAATTGACAACAATATTTCAATGCCTGTTGTTTTTCTGCCATTTTACTGTCTAATAAGAAGGATGGTAGATATTCGTCTTCTCCTGCCCCTTGTATTTCTTGCTGAAAAAGGGAATCATCTACATTATCTTCCCATGAACCTGTTCGTAATTCAGGAAGTGTAAGAGGGTATAGTTCAATAATATTGCTTCTTCCAGCCAGACTTTCCTTAACTTTTTCGAGTAATAGTAACTGACTGGAACCAAGTAGTATATACCTTGTTTCTGTCGATTCATCATATACTGCCTTGACAGTTTCAATAAGAGAAGGCTCTTTCTGAACTTCATCAAGAATTGCTTTTGGATACATGCTATACCATTGCTGAGCTGTTAATCGTGCATACGTACCCCTCATGACAGGGTCTTCAAGTGATATATACCGGTAATCATTGAATAATCTTTTAACTAATGTGGTTTTGCCGGTCTGACGTGCGCCGGTTATTACAATAATCCGGCCGGTTTTTGACTCGCTTTTCCTTAGCACTCTATTTATTATTTTCCTGTTTTTCATGTTGCACATAATTATTATTATTATAAAGATACAATATTTACGCCATATAGTGTATTATAACTCCATAATATACGCCAAAGATTGTAGGTTGAGTCCAATATATACGTTTATGAAAGGGAGAAAAAATGGCAATAGGCTGAAGGGAAGAGATGAGAAGTGAGTGGTGAGAGATGAAAGGCGAAAGGTGAAAGGACTGAGAGACACTGAGGGAGGGGGAGAAGCGGGGAAGTGACAAACGACTAACGACAAACGGCGAAAGGTGAAGAAGTATGGAGTATGAAGTATGGAGTATGAAGTATGGACAGGAAGAGGGGAAGTGACAAACGACTAACGGCGAATGGCGTACGAGGGTGTACAGGATTGATCTTATTAGAGACAGTTTTTAATTTAGAAGGGCTTTTCTTATCTTTCGTCAAAAGAAATCACTATACCGCTAAAATATGAACCGAGCATGACAAAATTTTATCTATTTTTACACACAGTGGTATGATTAAATTTTGTCTTGTGAGCTGCATATGACCATTGAAAATAAATTATAAACAGATGAAAAAGAGCATATACCTAATTATAGCAGCCCTGGTTTTTACCGGATTAATGATCTCGTGCAAAAACAGAAAGTCAGAACCAGCAAGGCCGAAAATCACTTATTCTTTTAATACGGCTGATTCGGTAAAATCGGATATTCCCGATGAGAAGAGGGAGATATTTTACGGTTTACTGACACCGGTTGAGATAAGTGAAATATTTACACGGCTTGGTACTCTTTACAGTCCTGAAATACTGAATGATGAGGATAATGCAGATGACTACTTAAGCAGTTCGAAGGCTGCTCTTAACCTGGGTGTTTATGGTGTTGACCTGAGTTACCTCAAGATGTTTAATATGACCTCTGATATGGTTCAGTATATGATGACGGTTCGTTCACTAAGTTCAAAACTAAGTATTCCTATTGAATACCTTACAGAGCCAATAAATAAAATAGAGAGCGACATGGGTGATGCTGATTCTGTCTTGCTTTTTGTAAATACTGCCTATAAGAGGATAGAAGATCATCTTAAGACTGATGGCAGAGAGAGTACTGCCGGACTGATGGTGCTGGGTGGATGGATTGAAGCCCTCTATATAGCCACTGAAATGTTGCTTGATTCCGAAAATCCTGATCCGGAGATAATAGCCCGTATAGCAGAACAGAAATATACCTTGAATACTCTTCTCAGCTTTCTTAAAAATTATTATGACGATCCTATCGTTGTTTATTATACTAAAAAGCTGAAATTTCTAAAGAAATACTTCGATAAGTTTGATATCTATTTCTATAAGGAAGACCTCGAAATCGATATGGACAAACAGGTTCTCAAAGCCAGTAAAACAGAAATGACCATCACTCTCGAAAACCTGAATAACATCAAGGAGTACGTGAGTAAACTGAGAGCAGAGACGGTGGGGATTTAAGAAGGTTGCAGGTTACAGGTTTCAGGTTTTTATTCTGCACAACATATGAGTAGTTACAGAGATTTAAAGATTTATAAAAAGGCTTTTGATCTTGCGATCAGAGCACACAGAGCTACTCAAAAGTTTCCAAAATATGAAACTTACGAGTTAGGAAGCCAATTAAGGAAATCTTCAATGTCTGTTAAAGACAATATTGTTGAAGGCTATGGAAGGCGAAAATATAAACCTGAGTTTTTGAAATTTTTAACTTATTCGCATTCTTCATGTGATGAAGCAACAAGTCAGATTACATCAATTACTATTTTGTATCCTGATATTGAAGAATTCAATGGTTTACTTATAGAATATGAAAGTCTTGGTCGTCAAATATCAACTTTTATTAAATATGTTGAAAAAAACTGGAACAACCTGTAACTTGAAACCTGCAATCTGTAACTTTTAAACCTCTTCTATCATGAATCATAAACTTATTGTCCTAACTGGTGCCGGGATGAGTGCTGAGAGCGGAATAAAAACTTTCAGGGATAGTGGTGGTTTGTGGGAAGAACATGATGTGACAGAGGTAGCTACACCAATGGCGTGGGCTAAGGATCAGGACCTTGTACTTCGGTTTTACAACGAAAGGCGTAAGCAACTGCTTGAATGTGAACCAAACGAAGGGCACACCGGTCTGGCTGCTCTGGAGAAACATTTTGACGTGCAAATAATAACCCAGAATGTTGATAACCTGCATGAAAGAGCGGGCAGTACAAAAATCCTTCACCTGCATGGCGAACTTAAAAAGGCCAGAAGCACAGCCGAGCCTGACCTGATTTATGATATTGACGGATGGGAGTTGAAACGAGGCGATAAATGTGAGAAAGGGAGCCAACTGAGACCTCATATTGTTTGGTTTGGAGAAGCTGTCCCTGCAATGGAAGAGGCTGCTTCCCTCACATCAACAGCCGATATTTTCGTGGTGATAGGTTCATCCCTGAATGTCTATCCCGCTGCCGGACTGATGGGATATACCCCTAAGGAAGCTTCTCTCTGGATTA
The DNA here is from genome assembly GCA_030596125.1 of Bacteroidales bacterium. Classification (GTDB taxonomy): domain Bacteria; phylum Bacteroidota; class Bacteroidia; order Bacteroidales; family VadinHA17; genus JAUVKT01. The sequence goes on from JAUVKT010000142.1 coordinate 3,879, forward strand.
TCGACCCACAGGATGTTGTATCTCCGGTAAACAGACATGTTGAAATAA
>JAUVKT010000120.1 GCA_030596125.1 Bacteroidales bacterium
TGCCACTCATTATGCGAGCGACGACCAGGGCAGCTTTTCGCGGGGCTACCTGAATCGGTCGTCCCACTTCATAGCGACATGTTTTACCAAGAAAGGGATCAGGTGGAATAGTAAGATCAGCGCTGCCTTTGGTAATCCCTGCTATGCCTTTCACCTCCTGCCCTTCTGCGACATTTCCAAACCCCTTCATTAAAAATAACAGTATGACGACAAAAGTAACTCTCACAATAACTATTTCTTTGAATAAAGATATTCGGTTCATATGTTTATAATTTATTTTCAATGGTCACATGCGAGGATTTCTCAAAAGACTTCTTGATCTGTCATTTTGACCCTGAGGACTCCGGTTCATCTTCAGACTCTATAGTATGACTATCTTTTAAACTATTCAATAAATACTTTATGTCTATCCAGCCTGCAATAGTTACCCAAATAGTTACAAGTCCACAAACAGTAAAGCCTCCAATAATAAGCACTTTCCATAATACAACCCAGAATTCCATAATCTTTATTCTTTAAAGTTAAGTTCATAATTATTCCTGTTGGGAAACAACAGAGAGAATACTACCATTGAAACCATAGCCAGGGATATCGACCCAAGGGCTACCCAGGCCGCTGACATTTCGAAGCCAAGCGCTCTTTGCACAGGTTCAAGTCCCAGGATAGCTAAAAACCCACATAAAAGTGCAACTATCGCCCCTGTATTACTGGCTCTTTTCCAGTAGAGACCAAATAAAAGCAGAGGAAATGCCCCAAACTGGTATATTGCACTCGTAACAACCATATAATCAAAAATGTCCTGTTTTCCCGTATAGACCAATCCCCAATATAGTACATATAACCCAAGGATGATAATAAATATCCGGGTCAATTTAATTCTGCCTTTGGAGGTGAGTTTCTTCTTTCTCAGGGGAGCTACTATATCCTGAGTAAGAACTGTACTCCAGCTCAGAAGATAACTGTCTTGCGTGGACATAAAGGCTGCAAGCATGGCTGCTGTCATTATTCCAATAATTCCCGTAGGCAGTATCCTTGAAAAAAAGACCGGTAGTGCATATAAACTATCCAAAGCTTCGGCACCTCCTGCAGCAGGGAAAAAGGCATCTTTGATTTGCGGCATCTCCATTACAAAAACAAATGCACAAATGCCAAAGAAAAACGGAAAAAGAGAGATCATTATGCTTGTAATTGATGTCCACCCATAAATTCTTTTAATGGTTTTACTGCTTTTTGCAGCCAATACACGTGCTATCACCGGGGGCCAGGTAACACAATAAGTAAGCGCCGCTAAAAACATCCAGATTGAATATTCAACGCCAAAAGTTCCCTTTACAAAGGGATTAAAACCAGCCTCTCCTTTATGTTCCAGCACAGAGCTGAAGAGGTTGTCCCAGCCAAGGAACTTTACGGCAAAAAAGATGGCCATGATAGCTCCAAAAGTAAGCACAACATATTGAATATAGTCAGTAATTACAACTGAAACCATGCCACCAAGCACAGTATAGAAAAGTACAATTGCAAGAAGTATAATCATTACAATGTTTATTGCAACACCTTCAGGCAGACCAGTAATTGCAACAACAAAAAGCGATGCGATCTTCAAAAACAGTCCCATGTTAAGAACTCCTCCGATAACAAGTGTAACTGCACCAAGAATTCTTGTTTTTCGGTTAAAACGTTTCTCATAAAACTCCGGAATAGTAAGCACTTTCATAGATCGGAGTCTCGTAATAATAAAACCGGTTGCACCAACAAAAAGGTAAGCAACCATAACCGCAATAGCTATATGAAAAACTGCAAACCCGCCAACAAATCCTTTCTGGGCTTTATACATCACGGTTACCAGGCCTAATTCAGTTCCGGTAATTGTTGCAATACCAAGAGCTGTACGCACGCCACGACCGGCAGCAACATAGTCGGCCATATTGGCTATGTACTTTTTTACCACCCAGCCGATGACAATCGAAATCGAAAGATATATTGCTACTATTACCCAATCAATAGTGCCAAAGTTTGTTCCCTGAAATATTTCCTGCATAATTTCTTATTTAACTAATCTGAACTTTATTGTATATGGTTTTATAATAGTCAATTTCATTGATGCTCTTTATTAATAAGTCGGCAGTCGGCAGTCGGCAGTCGGCAGTCGGCAATCGGCAGTCGGCAGTCGGTAATCTTCACTGTGGACTGTAGACTGATTATTACAATTTTTAAATTCATAGTTTATATTTGCATAACTGTGTTCTTATAACTCCTTCTTACAAGCATCAATCAATTCGCTAAGTGAGCCTGTGGCTAAGCCAATACACGTATCAGCCGCACCATAATAAATTCTTATCTGGTCTTTATCAAAGTCTGGTATTGCCCCACACGAAAAAACAACATTGGGAACAATTCCTGTCAACTCATACTGTTCATAGGGAGCCAGGATAAAACTCTGTGTTTTCCCTATCACCTTTTCCGGGTCATTCAAATCCATCAGGATTGCTCCAAGCGCATACCGGTGACCACTCGCTGATTGCGATACTCCATGTATTATCATAAGCCATCCTTCATCAGTCTTTATCGGTGGTGTTGGTCCTATCTTCGTGGTCCCCCAACCGGTGTATGGTTTTAAAAGTGGCCTGTGGCATCCCCAGTGTATAAGGTCAGGAGAAGAAGAAATCCACATATTCCCGAATTCATGTAATTCATTAGGTGCCACGCGATAAGGTCTGTCTACACGTACATATTTACCATTTATCTTTTCCGGGAAAAGGCATGGAACCCTGTTATCAGGAAGAGATATTATCTCTACATACTCATGTTTCTTAAAATCATTTGTTTTACCAAGTATTCCGAAAGTCCCCCATGAACCACATCCCGGATGTATAACATAATAGGTATCCTCAATTTTTGTGATACGGGTATCTATAGGATGAAGATCCACATTTCTGTATGGTTCATCATCCGGTATCTGAAGAAAAGGTTCTGGATTTATCTCAAAGTGGATGCCATCCCCACTTTCAGCTACATGAGTAGTCGCTCCTTTTTTTCCCCGATAGTGGCCTGAGCGGTGGGATACTGAGACAAGAAGAATTGTCTTTTCCTGATACATTGTCTGTCCGCAATTAAAGATCGCCTCCGCTCCCGGAAAATCCTCAGGTTTAATAATCGGGTTGGCAGGATGCCGTTTTAAAATAAATTCTTCATACATAATTTAATAAGATTTATTAGAAGAAGTTATAAGTGAACTAAAGTTAAAAGTGACTAAAGTATAAAGTATCTAAAGTGACCAATCGTAAATTTCTCGTTTTCATTATTCTTGATTTTCAGAATAATATATTGCATTTATTCCTTTTATAGCCCTGTCGGAGAAGAAATCACAGCTTGGAAACACCCTGAATATTCCTTTGTTCTTAAGTTCCGGTCTGCAGACCAATAATACTTCCGCCTGGTCATTTCTGTTACAAAGCTCGCTATAAGTAAATACGCCTCTATAACCATCATCGGCCGCAATAACAAAAATACCTTCTTGTAATGCTTTTTGTGTACGTTTAATTTTTCCTTTAAAGAAGCTTTTCAAGCTGACACCTGTAAATGGCTGTGTGCTGTGTATCCCTCTTCCCCTGCCATAAAATATTGTGTGCAGGCTTATTTCCGGAATGTTTATTGGATTTTTATAAAGGATCTCGCTTATCTCATTTTCGACATAAACATCTATTTTGGGCGAAAAAAGAGGATCTTTCCCTTGTTCAACTTTCAAATCCTTATTATATGATCTAATTGTTATTTTAGTTGGACGGCTTATGTTTCTTTCTGTAATAAGGTCACTTGAGACAACTACTTTGCTTTCAACAGGTAATTCCCATAACTCATCTGTTTTTGATGGGACTATCCTCATTACTCGTGTCGCAATAATAATTTCGTGTAAATGGTTTGGGTAAAATATTTCTCCCCAGCTAATTATTACTTTATCCCCTTTGTCGTTTTCTATTTCAACAAACAGATCAATTATCGGACTAAAAACTTCAGCGTTTTTTTTGTTTAAACAACGTTTGTTTAAAATATCATAAAGCGAATATCCATCGTATCTATAAGCTCCAATAAAAGTATCCTTATCGCCGTCTAATACTGTTTCTTTAACAATAAGGCTGTGCATTGGCAATTCTGAAAAATCAACTATTCCGGGGTTTGCAATTTCACCAGTTACTTCAAGGTCAAATGTTTGCAGGGAATATGTTTCTGCATTATCGTAAAAATTATTCGTAGCATCAACCGTGTCTGCTTCTATTATTGGAATGTTAGATCTGTTTTTATTGTTATCATCCTGTTTGCTTTCATTATCGCATGAAAGAATAAAAACCAGAATCAGGAATATTGTTGATAAAACATGTGTTTTTTTCATAATCATAATTTTACTTTATTTTTACTTTAGCTCACTTTTAACTTTAGTCACTTTAGGCACTTTTAACTTAAGTCACTTCTTCTCAATATCTCCCATATTCCCTTGCAGTCTCATACATAGCAATCACATTTTCAGTGGGTGTCCCGGTTAATATTGAATTACTTGTTCCAAAGATATAGCCTCCGCCTTTGGCAGCAGCATCAATGCATCTTTTGGATTCATTTATAACATCTGCCTTAGTGCCTCTTCTTAAAATATCGCAACTCACATTTCCCCAGAAGGTCAGATGTCCATATTCTTTCTTCAACCTTACCAGGTCCATTCCGGCATCGCCTTCTATTTCACCATAACCGTGAATTCCGGTCTCCACAAACAGCTCTTCTGCCACCAGCCAGAGATTGCCGTCGCTACGAAAATGAAAACAGACACCAAGTTTATCACATAAAGAGGTGATCTTTTTTAATCCCGGAAGCACAAGATCACGAAAAGCTTCTGGCGAATATAAAGGGCCATTCTTGCTTGCCATATCTCCCCCTGCCCATATCACTTTTATTCCAATCTCTGCAAGGATGCTTATCTCCTCTAAAATATGGGCAACCTGGATATCCAGATATTGTCTCACTACCTCAGGATACACAATTGTTGCCTCTAACCACACCGGCGTATAAGGGATAGCAATTCCCGGATTGGTAAGCACAGCCAATTGGTCTCCAAACATATTCAGAAGCCTTTTTTTCTCAGGGAAATCTTTTTCCGTTAAGACCGAACGACCGGAGAATTCTGTTTCCATCTCCTCCACTGCTTCAATCAGGTCTTGAGGCTCGATATGATTTTCCCAGGAGTCGATAATCCCATAACATGAAGACACAGGGTCAAAACGGTATATATTCCACCACTTCTTCTCTCTGTCTCCATATAGGAATGTATATTCATCGAGTTGTTCACCCGGCTTTTGTTCCAGCCGCCATGGAAGATCTATAGCATCAAACTCAAAATACCTGTTAATGGCTATTGTATCTTCCCATACTTTTTCCTCAAATTCCCGATATGCCTCCCGACCTTTTATCCACGCTTTTGCATCTTCGTAATGAAGAGATGTTCCCTGGGCAAATACCTGCCTGCCCATAATTTCACTTGCCACATCAGAAGCGATTGCCTGCTCATAGATAGGAACTCTATCTCCCTCTTTATGCTGAAAAGCCAGTAGTATTCTCTCTTTACCGGTCACTTTTTCCTTTTAATCTCTTTCAACTTTTCAACGGAATCGATATAAACAGGCTCGGTACGAGCAGGGTCTTCATTAATTGCTTTTTGATAAAATTCTCTTGCCTTTTTGATATCACCCATTTCTTCATAGACCTCTCCCTGCAAATAGTAAAGGTAAGCAAACCATATTTCCGAGGTATACTCGGTAATAATCTGGCTTCTTTCCTCACAAGCAAAGATTATTTCACCCATTATTCTTTCAGCCTCAGATTTCTTTCCCAAACGCATCAGAGACTTCGCTTTAAATATATTACCACGTGAATAGGTATTATAAAATGGAGCAACTGCTTTTTCCCAGGTCAACAATGCTTCATCATTTTTTCCAAGCTCATCTAAGGTTAAGCCCTTCCACCACAGGAGTTCTGCAAACGCCTGAGATCCCTTATCATTTTCATCAAGAAGCAAAACATCAGGATACTCCATACCACCATCGAATGTTTCTAAAGCCTTCTCAAAATTCCCATCTCTAAATAGTTTTTTACCTTTGGCAAGGTGAACATTTCGATAGTGATCCTGAAAAACTGCACGAAATATATGACCTCCCCAATGATTATGCAATAATTCAATGATGCGGTCGTAATTT
>JAUVKT010000039.1 GCA_030596125.1 Bacteroidales bacterium
GGAAGCCATGTCTCGAGACTTGTGAACGGGCTGACAGAGTTGCTAATGAGAAACTCGAACTGGGAGTTACGGGACCAGGTAATTTTGCCTTGAAAATTGTTCGATAATTTATATTTAAGGCTGATCCTTGGCTCAAGTGAAGTGTAAGTATTGTAATTCTGGTTCCCGGAATATGTTATGGTATCTATGGGAAAGAAGCGGTCATCATAAACATATTCCACGGCAGCCCCACTGTTTGTCCATGCGGTAAATCTTAAACCATATCTTAAATTAAGTTTTGGTGTTAATTCGTTTTCAAATGAAAAATAAAGTGCATTATCCCTGGCTTTCCTGGCTGATACTCCCCGGGTAACCGGTTCGGCATCAGATCCAACGTAGTAATTACCGGGAGAATAAAAATGTGTCGCAAGAAAAATACCGGCCTTATAAGTATTGCCAGGGGAAGGATAGAATGATATATCATATTTTAAAGCAGCGAGGGAGATACCTGTATTCCATCTCTCTTTATCTTCATAGTTAGAGAAAAGGTTGTAGTCGTAATTACTTACTATTAAACTGGTATTGCTGAACAGCCTGTCATTTATTAAGTGGTTCCACCTTATATTACCTGCATTATTCAGCCATGATATCCCACTTGATACGGATCCTGATTCACGATTCTGGAACATATCGAGGCCAGAGTAATATGATAAATATATTCTGTTCCGGGAATTTATCCTGTAATTATATTTCAGGTTAAAATCATTAAAGTGAAGCTTTTCTACAGAAGTGGTCTGAGATGCCACCAACCATTTCAGGTGTGATCTGCGTGCAGAAATAAAGAAAGAGCTTTTTTTCTTGAACATTGGCCCTTCAAGATTAAGGGTTGTGGCAACCGGACTGGTAATTCCGCTAACCACTACATTATTACGGTTACCCTCTTTAAGTTTAACATCAATTACCGAGGAGAGACGTCCGCCATAGGAGGCAGGCATGTCTCCCTTGTATATTTTTACGTTATTGATCGAACCCGGGGTAAAGGCGCTGAAAATACCAAGCAGGTGAGCCGGATTATAAACAGGGGCTTCGTCAATAAGTATCATATTCTGATCGCGGTCGCCACCCCTGACATGAAAAATAGTTGATCCGTCACTATAAAAATTTATTCCGGGTATTGTTTGGAGCGATTTAATAACATCAGACTCCCCAAGTATACCGGGAATGTTTTTTATAGCTGATGTTCTGATTTCCATTTCACCACCTGCGAATCTGTTTATAATGTGATCGAGATTGTCTGTAACTACAATAACTTCCTCAAGACGGGATATATACTCTTCGAGATTGAAAAGAATGGTTGTATCCGTAAGAAGGTTTATTGAATATTTATCCGGTTTATATCCAATATATGAAACAAGAAGGTCGTACCTGCGTGGTTCAACCGTAAAAGAGTAGTAGCCGTATCCATTGGCAGCTACTCCTTTGCCTGATGAGAGGTCGGCAATTGTTGCACCTATAAGAGCTTCCCCGGTGACCCTGTTCCTGATATAACCTGAAAGAGTAACTCTGCGTTTCGCAATCTTGCTTTTTGAATTTTCCGGTGACAATGTTTTTTTACGAAGAATAATATGGTTCCCCATAAACCGGTAAGACAGACCCATGGGCTCAAGTGAAGAGAGAACTTCAGAAAGAGGTTTCATTGAAAAAGTAAGTGAAATGATGGTATCTGCCGGGATTTTATCGGGATTATAGGAGAACTTATAACCCGAAATCTCGGTTAGCTCAACAAGAATGGATTTAAGGCTCCTGTTGATGGCATTTAGTGAAACAACAGAATCTTTTTGCTGGCAGAAACTCCTTGAAGGAGAAACCAGGAAGATAAGTATCACTAGTATGAAAAAGTTTTTAACTACCCCCTCCATCAAATTACAGAATTGTTTTATTTAGCGAAATATTAAATAGTCCTCCATATTCACCGCAGATATATCGAGAGTGGCTTCAATTGTTTTAATAATATAATCGAGCGATCTGTTTTCGAATGATACAGTTATTCTGTTCCCGCTAACACTTTGCTCTGCACGGATATTGGTGTTGAATACCTTTGAAAGTGTAGAAGCTACCTCGTTCAAATCTGTATCTCTGAAAACAATAGCTCTCGTTTTCCATGCGACAAAGTTGATATTCCTGTTTTCGCTTTTTTCCATTCTGTCTCCATCACGATAAAAGATTACTTTTTCACCTGTTACCAGAAATTCTCTTTTCTCAAGATCGCTGTCACTGAAAACCACCACTTCGCCACTTTCAACAATAACACTATAGTTATCAGATTTCCTGTATGCTTCAATGTTAAATGATGTACCCATAACACTAACAACCATATCTCCTGCATTGATATAAAAAGCAGAGGAAGTATCCCGGTGTACATCAAAATATGCCTCCCCTTCCATGGAGACATCACGAAGACCGGATTTAAAAACTTTTGGATATTTAATATATGAACCGGGATAGAGAGTGACTTCAGATCCGTCCGGCAGGATAATTTCGGCCACCTCCCCTGTGGCTATAACCTTTTCAAATTTAATACTATTGTATAAGAACAGCGAACTGTAACCAAGGATTATTCCGGCGATTACTGCAGCAGCAATCCTTGTATAGAGTGTAATAATGCGAGACCTGCTTATTCCTGCAGGAGATGAAGCAGTTTTTGTTTTAAACTGTTTCCATTCATTTTCGACATCAATTTCATCAAGCGGAAAAACAGTGCCGGTTTTTTTCCATAGCTTTTCGTAACGATCAAAAAGAGTACTGTTGGTGTCAGACAAAGATTTCCACTCTTCCAGACGATTAATCTCATCACGATCTGCCTCTCCGGAGAGGAACAATGCAATAAGATCAACAGGGATACTATTTTTATCTTTGTTACGCATCAGTTTATATTGGTCTGTTCATTATTTACACACATATTTATATCAATACCCTTACTCATAATTACCACAATCTTGAGATTATCCAGATAATAATGATAGTAAGGTAGTCATTTAGCTCTTCTCTTAATACTCTAAGGGCTTTTGAGATCTGTGCTTCAACGGTTTTAACGGATATATTAAGCAATGAGGCAATCTCTGCATATTTTTTCTCTTCAAAACGGTTTAGTTTAAATATCTGGCGACACTTTTCCGGCAGGCGGTTTATTGTCTCTGCAATAATGGTTTCAGTCTCATTCTGTTCTATCAGGTCGTGATATTCTTCCGATAATTCATTTATATAATCAAGGTCACTAATATCATCATTATGAAATTTGCTTCTGTCCCTTAAATAGTTCAGGGATCTGTTGTGAACAGAAGTGTAAAGATAGGAGCGTAGAGGTTGACCGGTAGAAACAGTCTCTCTTTTTTCCCATAGGCTGATAAAAACAGTATGGACAATCTCCTTTGCAGAATCGGTGTCTTTTGTAAACTTAACAGCATAATAGGTAAGCGGAGTGAAATACTCTTTGAATATCTTCTCAAAGTAAGTGTTGTCGGAAAGGGATTCTATTTTATTGGTTATGCCAGACAAAACGGGAAGATTCTTACACTTCAAATTTAGTTAAACGAATTGTAATAAAGCAGTACTTAAAGTGATCTAAAGTTTGAAGTGACTAAAGTTATACAAAAATGGATCCATTTTTACATTTGAGGAGGATTTTGGCGGCTAATTGATCTGCTTCAGGCGATGATAGTTCAGACAGAAGTGTTTCTATTCTGGATCTTATTCTTTCAAGACATAGATTTCCGATGCTTCCCTGGTGGGTATAACCGGAGATGTCAGGAGGGTTAAATTTTACTTTACCGATTTGATCTGCCACCTGTTGATATGCCTCCCTGAACGGAATACCTTGCTTTACGAGGTCGTTGACCTTGTTTGTGGACAGGAGAGGTTGATATCTGTTATCATTTAAAAGGTCCGGATTCACATTTATGTTTTCAATAACCATGGAAGTTATCGAAAGACACTCTTTTATAGTATTAACAGACGGCAAAACAATCTCTTTTAATAGCTGCATATCCCTGTTATATCCTGAAGTAAGATTTACCTGCATCATTAAAATCTCGCCAGGCAAAGACTGCAAACGGTTACATTTACCCCGGATGATTTCCAGAATATCGGGATTTTTCTTTTGAGGCATAATGCTTGAGCCGGTAGTAAACTCATCGTTGAGGGAGAAGAAAGAGAAATTTTGCCCTGTATAAAGTACCAGATCAGATGACATCTTCCCTAAGGTAAAACCAATGGAAGCAATTGCATTGGTGAGTGCAAGGTCTGATTTCACCCTGGAAAGCTGAGCATAGGATGAGATAACATTCATCTCCTCAAATTCAAGTAATGCCGTTGTGACCTCCCTGTTAACCGGAAGGTTTGTTCCGTAACCGGCGGCTGTTCCCAGGGGGTTATGGTTGTTCAGCTTTCTGGCTGATTGAAGGAGTATGAGATCATTCCCAAGACTCTCAGCCCATGAAGCAAACCATAAACCAAAAGATGATACCATCGCGATCTGCGTATGGGTGTAGCCGGGCATCAAAGTATCCTTATATTCTTCAGCCTTCTCCAGAAGTAATGTTGATAGCTGGGCAACCAGTTTTGCGATTTCCGCAATTTCATTACGGTTAAAGAGCCTGATATCAACCAGAACCTGATCGTTTCGTGATCTTCCTGCATGTATCTTTTTGCCTGTGTCACCCAACTCTTTCGTTAGTTCAATTTCGATCTGGGAGTGGATATCTTCCACTCCCGGGCCAATGTTCAGTTTGTTATTTATGGCTCTGTAATAAAGAGAGTTTAGCACCTTCAACAGTGATTTTAGCTCTTCGTTGGTTAGCAGTTCAGCCTGATTGAGCATTACTGCATGAGCCATTGATCCGATTATATCCCACCTGGCCAGGCAGAGATCATTTGTCTGATCATTTCCTATTGTGAATTCTTCAACCTTCTTATTAAGCTTAACACCCTTATCCCAGAGTTTATTCATTATTATTATCTCCTTTCTTATATGTGCCGGAAGCAGAAGTGGATTCAACAATTGCTCTGTGAGCCATCAGGCGGATAGCATTTATCTTAATAAAACCATTGCTGTCGGTCTGGTCGAAACCTCCTTCAATATCCATACTCGATAACTTTTCATTATACAGGGATGACGGGGATTTTCTTCCTTCTATAATGACATTCCCTTTATATAGGCACAAATCCACGGTTCCATCGATTATTTCCTGGCTCTTATCAATTGCAGCCATTAGAAAATCCATTTCGGGACTGAACCAAAATCCGTTATAAACTATTTCAGAGAATTTAGGTGTGAGCATATTCCTTAGTCTCATAACTTCACGGTCCATAGCAATACCTTCAATATCCTGGTGGGCATGGAAAAGGATAGTAGCTCCCGGAGTTTCATATATTCCTCTCGATTTTATGCCGATAAACCTGTTTTCAACCATATCAAGATAACCTATTCCATTTTCTCCACCTGTCTTGTTCAGGAAATTGATTATCTCAAGAGGTTTAGTGTAAGATGTACCATCCTCCTTATTCAAAACCCTGATGGGGATACCATTCTTAAAATCTATTGCTATTCTGGTTTCAACATCGGGAGCATCCATTGGTATATTCATTTTAGTAAGAATATCCTTTGTTGGTGTGAATGAGGGATCTTCAAGTATCCCTGCTTCATGGCTGATATGCATTATGTTATCATCTTCGCTGTAAGGTTTTTTCAGGGTCGCTTTCACCGGAATCCCTTTTTGCTCTGCATACTTCAGCATATCAGTTCTTCCCTTAAAAGTTGATAGGAATTCCTTATCTTTCCATGGACTGATAATCTTAACATCAGGATTCAAGGCATAATATGCCAGTTCAAACCTGACCTGGTCATTCCCTTTGCCTGTTGCTCCGTGTGAAACGTATGGTGTTCCTTCTTTTGCAGCAATTTCTATTTGCTTTTTTGCAATTACTGGTCGTGCCAGTGCTGTACCAAGCAGATACCTGGCTTCATAAATGGCATTTGCCTTTATAGCAGGGAAAATATAGTCTGTTACCAGCTCTTCCCTGAGATCTTCAATAATCACTTTTGATGCGCCTGTCTTAAGAGCTTTTTGCTTAACCTCGTCAAAATTCTCTGCTTGTCCCACATTTGCTATATATGCAATTACGTCATATCCTTTTTCGGTTAACCATTTAAGAATAACTGCGGTATCCAATCCACCGCTATATGCGAGTATTACTTTGTTTTTGTTCATTTTGTAAATAATTATTAAAAAATATTTATGATCTTTTTTCAGGAAAAAATTTGAGATACGGTTTGGAATATTATTTCACGTGTAAAATTATCATGGGGAATGACCAGAACAGTATCATCGCCTGCAATTGTGCCTGCAATCTCAGGTCTGCCTGCACGGTCTATTGCTGAAGCTATTGCAGCAGCATATCCCGGATGGGTTTTTACCAGCATGGTCTCCCTCGCCCATATTTTTCCTGTAATAGCTTTTCTGAAATCTGAGATTACAGGATGAGGATAATAGCCGGCCTCTTCCGGTGGAAGTTCGTATTTCATCCTGCCGTCCTGGTAGGGTACCCTGCTAACCCTTAGTTGCCTTAAATTTCGGGATAGAGTAGCCTGTGTACAGCTTATCCCAAGATCCTCCAGTTTCGTTAGCAATTCTTCCTGAGAAGATACAGGTTCTGATCTTATTATCTTCTCAATAGCAGATAGTCTTTCTTGTTTTGACATCGTATAAATATGCAATAAGAATGCAAATATATGCATATATTATTAACAAACAAGAGGGATGTGTATATTTATGCTTATTTAAGTGACTAAAGTTAAAAGTGAACTAAAGTGACTAAAGTTAAAAGAAGTTTAAAGTGACTAAAATGACTAAAATTAGAACATAATCACCATATTACTCCCTCCGCTTCCCCCAAACCTTGGATTGACAACATTATTATAGATTGAACCAAAGGTGTAAGAAAATCCAAAGTGCATAAAGTAGTTGTAACTGGTTTCCAGCTCTTTCCTGCGTAAAAGAATCTCTTCTGTTGATGCTCCTCCTTTAACAAGAGATATCTGGTTGTGAATAAAAGTGAAGCTTCCGCCCATGTTAATACTTAGCCCTTTAGCTATTCTCCAGCTTATGTAGCCATCCAGTGAGAGACTATTCTCGGAGAAGTCTCTAAGATAGTTCGACCATGAAACCGATAAATCGACACTTCCCCATTTCTGAATAACTTCAAACGATCCCATTAAAGATTGTGAAAACAGTCCTTCTTCGACCTTGTTGTAAATAGTTGTATCAGTATAGTTATTATACATATAGCCGATTGAATAGAGGAACCTGAACTGACGACGAGTGGATTCTGTGTATGGGAAAACATTATACTCTATGCCTGGCATTACACTTACCCTAAGGTCATAATTACTATAAGTAGATGATAATACGGATCCGTTACCTCCGATCGACCAGTGATTATTAATACTTTTCACGACCAGGGCATCAGCTGATTTTGTTATAGTTGTGCTTTTATATATTTCGTCACCAATTTCAAATTCATCTTTTCCAGAGGAGTAGCGCGAACTGAAGTCGAGTTTCCAGTCTTCTGTTACCCGACTTGCCGAGATTCTTCCGGATGCATTTGAGCTTTTAAAAGTTGACTGGCCATAAGTATATCCTGATAAACTGGTTTTGAATACCCAATTGTTCCATTTGTCGGTCGAAACTTCTGAGGATATGGGTTCAGTAAATTTAATATCCATATATTGAGCCAGTGGTGTTTTCTGGACATAGCGTATAAGTCCCAATTTAAGGTTTTTCACCTCTCTATCCCTTCTTTGTTCATATGTTTCGTCAGGCGAAGAAGAATATTTTATGGTATCAATCATCCCTGCACACTTACCTTGTCCTTCCAGGAAGAGTGTATATTCTCTTCCACCTGATCCGGTTCTTTCCGAGGCAGATATTATAACCAGGTCGGCTACTTTTATATCGCGAACATAATTGATATAAGGAATTTTCTGTTTAAGATAACTTGATGCATCCATATAAACATTAAGTGCATCTTTACGGAGTGTGTCGGATGTATTGGTTGACTCATCCTGTGAAAAAAGTGTTAACGAGAAGAGAAAAAGTAATAAGAGAGTAGATAGTTTCTTCATAATGGGTAAAGTTGGGTCTAAATTTTCAAATATATAACGAATACAGGTAACAATAACTTTACATTAACAAAAAAACCTGCTTTAAATAAACAAAGCAGGCTTTTTTGCGGGTCAGGTATTAAACAGGAATTTATCTGTTTCTTTCCAATCCTTCATTGGTCATTATCCAGGTTTTATCTCCGAGTTCGTAGGAATATATACCGTTCCCCAGATAGTCATCGAATATATCCTCGGCATCTTCTTCTACAAAAATGCTAACCCCTTCCGGAATGTATATTTTTATTTTGATATATGCTCCTGACCATCTGTTCCCTTCCGGAATAGTGAAATATTCATCCAGGAAAAGACTATTATCGGTGATATTGAACAGGTAATTAAGATTGTCTGCTTTTGTAAGAGCATCACTCCTGGTGCGGCCATTGGAATGCTTGACTATTTGCATATACGGCTCTTCCTCATCTGAACGATAGATATCTGCTACTGCACCACCGAATATCTTTCGATTATCTTCATCCAGATACAGGGCGAAGCCATCACCAAACGGAAGATGTATTGCCCGTTCGTACTCAATAGAGTTGATATAGTTGTTAACACCAATAATAATTGTATCACTGGCAGGCAGAGATATCTCTTCTGTTGTTCTTCCGGAATTGGAGAAACTTATCCCTTCGCTGAACAGTAAAAGGGAGAGTGCAGTACAGCTGACGATCCATATTATAAACATTGTCAGGTTGAGTATAAGATCCCTTACCCTGAACTGGAATACCATCCTGATACCCCAATATATAATTCCGAACAATGGAAGTATAATTACCAGGCTCGATAATATCATCAGCCATGGTGTTACAGATGGGTTAACTATAAATGACAAAAAGTCAGGAAGATAGAATATCTCTGTGTCAAATATATTCCCAAATACAGGGGTAGTATTAAAGAAGGCTATTACTATAAAGCTAAAAAGCATCGAAAAACCGGTTACAATGAATGATACTCCGATTATTGCAATTATTATGCGAAACAGGATGACAAAAAATTTACCGAAAGCCCTGAATATTTCATTAAATGCATTGCCCACTTTTCGGCTGTTTTCACTGGTTGCGGCCTTTGATATATTTTCTGAAGCATTTTTTATTTCTCTGTTTACTGTCTGACCAACATCTCTGCGACGGGGGGGATCTTTGTGAAGTTCCTTTTTCTGTGATGGAGTAACTGCTCCCGGAAGGGCTATCCATAGTACAATATAGACAAAGAGGCCGGCAAGGTAGAATATTGAAAAAACAACAAAAAGAACTCTTAATATTACAGGGTCAATCCTGAAGTATGCTCCGAGTCCGCTACAAACGCCACCAATAATTGCACCATCGGGATTACGGTACATTCTTTTCCCGCTGTTTTTTCTTTCATAGTGATAATCAGTATCAAAGTCTTCGGTTATCTCTTCGGGTGATCCCATGGTTGAAATCATCTCTTCGACATCTTCCAAAGAGATAACACCTGTTTTCCAGGAGGATGATGATTGAAAGATTTCGGCAATTCTTGCTTCAATATCCTCAATCATTTCATTACCGCCGGCCACATTTTTCAGCCTGCTGCTTATGGACTGCAAATAATCCCGGAGAGTCTCAAAAGCATTCTCGTTAATCTGGAATATCACTCCGGCAATATTTATTTTTATCGTTTTTTCCATTGATCTGCTCTTTTTGGAATTATTTCTTTCTGATTAATTTAATCGATTTCACTAGTTCGTCCCACGATTTATCGAGTTCGGAAAGATATTCTTTCCCCTGGGCGGTTAGTTCATAATATTTTCTCGGAGGCCCTTGCTGGGACTCTTCCCACCTGTAGCTTAGTAATCCGGCATTTTTCTGACGTGTAAGCAGAGGATACAGTGTACCCTCAACAACAATTACCTTAGCTTCTTTCAGGCGATTTATAATATCACTTGCATAGCAGGAATCAATTGAAATTGCAGAGAGTATGCAATACTCCAGGATTCCTTTTCGCATTTGTGCTTTATTATTTTCAACGTTCATGATATATGGTATTTTTACGGTTTTAAAATATGAATGTCAGGTTCCGGTTAACATATCATATCTTCATATTCTTCTTTACATTCTCAAATTCATCCTTTACCGAATTTTTTATATTGTGAATATTCACAGGATCTCCTTTCATCTCAATTTTCTGGGCTGTAGTCTTCGCTTCCGGCAGAACTATCCACAGTACAACGTAAATAAGTATTCCGAGTCCGCCCGGAAGCGTCAGTACAATGAGTATTACCCTTACAAGCCAGGGGTCGAGGTGCCAGTAGGCTCCCATGCCTGAACATACTCCGGCAATTATGCGATCATCCGGATCACGGTACATCCTGTGATACCTGGCTGAAGATATCTTTTCGAAAGGTTCCCCGGTTGTTTCACCATTAATGTCTTCAGGTGTGCCAAGGGTATTAATAACCTCTTTTACATCTTCAATGGTTACTACCTGCTTGAAATCAGATATTCGTGCTTTAAGCAATTCGCCAATTCGTGTCTCAATATCAGCCATTATTTCTGCAGCGCTGTCCTCTCTTGCAAACTGTCGTTCAAGACTGCGAAGGTAAATTTTCAATTCGCTGTAGGCGTCTTCATCAATATGGAAGGCGATACCCCCTATATTTATGCTTACTGTTATTTTCATGTTATATATTATTTATAATACTATATTTTACAAAGTAACTTGTCATTACAAAGATATATATAAATATTAGTACCATGCAAGACATAGTACTAAAAAAATGCAAATTATTTTTCGCTTTAGCAATAAGCATCAGATATAGAGCGCATTAGAAATATTAAATAATTGAGCAAAACGATTGAGTAGTGCAAGTTATATGTTGCTGGTTACATGTTACTGCAAGTTAGACTTAAACATTGACATCTGGTACCCGACAACCCGGTACCCGATACCTGGAACCTGAAACCTGAAACTTTCTTCTTCCTACTCCTGTTCATATTTATTACCTTTATAGATTAAATACTAGCCCGCTTATGAAAAAAAAATACAACTGGGGGATACTTGCTCCCGGGAAAATAGCTCACAGGTTTACGGATGGATTGAAGCTTCTTGATAATGCAAACCTTTATGCAGTTGGATCAAGGAACCTTGGCAGAGCCCGTGATTTTGCAGGGCAGTATGGTTATGAAAAATACTATGGAAGTTATGAGGAACTGGCAGAGGACCCTGATCTGGAGGTAGTTTATGTTGCATCACCTCATTCACATCATATGGAACACACCCTACTCTGCCTGAACGCAGGTAAGTCGGTAATTTGCGAAAAGGCATTTGGAATAAACAGCTCTGAAGTTGAAGCAATGATTGAAGCTGCCGGTAACAACAGGCTGTTTTTAATGGAGGCATTATGGCCACCGTTTCAACCATCATACAGAAAAGCAACCGGGATATTAAACAGCGGGAAAGCGGGAGCGGTGATAACAGTACGGTCTCATTTTGCATTTAAACCACCATATGAGCCTGAGAAACGTCTGTATAACCCCGATCTCGGAGGAGGTACTCTTCTTGATATTGGTATATATCCGGTAATTGATGCTCTTACCTTTTTAGGGGTGCCTGACGATATAAAGGCGATTGCCACTTTTGCTGAAACGGGGGTGGATGATAGTAATAACATGATTTTTAGTTATGATAATGGTAAAAGTGCAAATCTGTTTTCTTCAATAAAAACGGAAGCTGGGATAGGGACAGATATTTTTTGTGAGAATGGGAATTTATACCTGAACAGAATGCGTGACGGCACCCAGAAATTGAGGGTGGAAATAAATGGGCAAAAACCTGAAGAGGTTTTTTTCAACCCGGAATCAAGAGGATTTAACTTTGAGGCCAGAGAAGTGATGAAGTGTCTTGATCTTGGTAAGATGGAAAGTGACGTAGTTCCGCTTTCATTTAGTCTCGACCTGATCAAAACACTCGATCGTATAAGGAAGATATCAGGGATCAGATACGCAGGAAAGGAGTGAAATGGTAAAATCGCAGGACTTTGAAAATATTTCAAAAGAATTGTTCAGGCGAAAAATAATGATTAGCCTGTTGCTTCCTTCTGTTTTTGTTTCAATCCTTTGGGTAATATTTTTTTTTGAATATCAGTTTGAGATATCTTTAACAACACTGGGAATTTACCCTCTCTCTTTTCGGGGACTTCCGGGGATAATTTTCTCCCCTTTTATACATAATGATCTGAGTCATCTGTTTAACAATAGCCTGCCATTATTTGTGCTGGGAACAGCCTTGTTTTATTTTTATCCGGATGTGTCATTAAGGGTTATTGGCTGGTCATGGGTAATAACCGGTACACTTGTATGGTTGCTTGGACGTGAAGCGTGGCATATCGGAGCCAGTGGCATTGTTTACAGCCTGGCGGCATTTTTGTTTGTTAGCGGATTAATACGTCGCTACTTCAGGCTTATGGCTGTGTCACTTCTGGTTGTATATCTATATGGGTCAATGGTGTGGGGGATGTTTCCGTTTGTAAATGTGGGAATTTCCTGGGAGGCTCATATGCTTGGTGCGATCTCGGGTATGACTCTGGCAATATGGTTTAGGGGTGAAGGGCCTCAGCGACCTGAACCTGAGTGGCTCGATGAAGCTGAAGAGATTGAGGATATTCAGGATGTTACAGATGAGGTGATAAATGAATAATCAAATCCATTATCATAAGGCCCTGTATGTATTTTTTTCATCCCCGGTTCATATTATTGCTCTGACTGGTCTCTTTTTTTGTGTTTGATATACCATAAAAGGCGATAAACAGAAAACAGCTGGCCGGAACCAGATAGGCCAGATGAATGTTGCCGGTAAGGTCGGAAACCTGCCCCTGGATAACTGTCAGGACAGCTCCACCAAGTATAGCCATAATCAACCCTGATCCGGCGATTTTTGTATCAGCACCAAGACCTTTTACTGATATTCCAAATATTGTGGGGAACATAAGAGACATGAATCCTGATATTGCAATCAGGGCAATTACACCTACCATGCCACCTCCAAATACAACCACCATGGTGGAAATAATTGCGAGAATTGCTGATATAGATAATAACCTGCCTGGTTTAATATATTTCATCAGTCCCGTAAATATAAATCTTGAAGCAGTAAACAGAACCAGTGCCGCCAGGTAGTAACCAGCCGCTTTTTTCTCGTTAAGATTGAGATTAAGCATTACATACCTGATAGTGAACGACCATACTCCGATCTGTGCACCTACATAAAAAAATTGCGCGATCACACCTGAGGTGTAATTTCTGTTTCTGAATAATCTTTTTAGCGTTGGCCAGAAATCAAGAGCAGATCCTGAGTCTGAAGCTTTCGGCATTTTAGTGACTGAAATAGCGATCAGAACTACCAACAGAAACAAAGCAACACCCACATACGGACCCATAACAGCATTAAGTTCTGCTGATTGGATCTCGTTCAATTTCTCTGCCGACATAACTGCCCTATCGTCAATCCCGGCGCGATTAAGGCTGGAAAGTATATAAAGTTGGCTAAGCAAAACGCCGGTAATAGAGCCTATCGGGTTAAACGACTGAGCCATATTAAGTCTCCGGGTTCCTGTTTCATCCGGCCCCATTGCAATAATATAGGGGTTAGAGGTTGTTTCAAGGATTGATAGTCCTCCTGCCAGAATATAAAGAGCTATTAGAAAATGCCAGTATTGCATCGATAATGATGCCGGGTAGAATAAAAGAGCTCCTGAAATAAACATACTGAGTCCAAGCACAATACCTGCTTTATATGAGAACTTCTTAATAAACATCGCTGCCGGAATTGCCAGGCAGAAATAGGAACCATAAAATGCAAGCTGGATCCATGATGTCTGAAAATCAGACATACTCATTATTTTTTTGAACGCCGCCAGTAATGTGTCCGTCATATTATTGGCAAGTCCCCACATAAAAAAGAGAGAGGTAACCAGGATAAATGGAATAAGATTACCAGGTGCTATCAGCTTGGCTTTGGTGCTACTATTCATATGTTTATAATTTATTTTCAATGGTCATATGCAGCTCACAAGACAAAATTTAATTCCCGATAAATCGGGACAAGCTATTCCACTGTGTGTCAAAATAGATAAAATTTTGTCATGCTCGGTTCATGTTTTAATACTGTTTTTCTCGTTCAGAATTATACGAAGC
Organism: Bacteroidales bacterium; assembly: GCA_030596125.1. Classification (GTDB taxonomy): domain Bacteria; phylum Bacteroidota; class Bacteroidia; order Bacteroidales; family VadinHA17; genus JAUVKT01. Next base: position 14,350 of record JAUVKT010000039.1, read on the forward strand.
TATAAAAATCGAAAAAAAAATGAGAAAATGCTTTGTTTCCAGGACAAAATTTGCTTTGCATCCGGGACTTATTGGAAGATTAAAACTATCTGCTGAAATATGCCAGCTGTTTTAGCAATTTTCTGACACTATCGACACTATCGATATATATGGAGGCTTTTGTTGCTTTTGTGCCTACTTTTATGGTATAAGCTTCAGAAGGCATGGCTTCAAAAGTGTATTCATCTGTCCAGTCATCACCTATAGCCAGAATAAAATCATAATTGTTGCTGGCCATTTTATTAATCGCTGCCTTACCCTTATTGATTCCCGAATATTTAATTTCCAGCACTTTATCGCCATCCATTATTTCAAGATTGAGGTTTGCCGTAAGGTTTCTTAACTGTTCCTTCAACTCCCAAGACCTTTGAATACCGAGATCAGGGTCAGCCATGCGGTAATGCCATACCAGTGAGAAATTCTTATGTTCGATAAATGATTTTGGGGTTTGATCGACATAATATTCAAGAAGAGGTTGTACCGATTCCTTCCATTCATTATTGATCTGTTCCATCATAATCCATTTATTGTCCGGTTCTTTGAGCCAGACACCATGCTCAGCAATAAAATGGATCTTATCACTGTTTTTGAACCAGCGGCTTAATGTTTCATTATCCCTGCCACTTATAATCACTAAGGTATTACTGGTATCGGCTGTAAGGTTGTTAAGAATGGAATAAAGTTCTTTATCGGGTTTGGCATCTTCAGGATCTTTTTTGAACCACGATAAAGTACCGTCATAATCGAGGAACAGAATTCGTCTTTTGGCGATTTTATAATCTGATATAATTCCTGCAATCCTTGCTTCAGTGATTTTTCGGGTCAGGTGAATCTGTTGTAGTTCCTTAACACCATCAAGGCTGGAGATAAATTCATTGGCCCATCGCTCAATAGTATAACGGCGAAGTCTTTCGGTCATCACATCATTTCTTCTGATCTGCTCTGCAACCGGCATTTCAATAGCGGTGCAAATTGCATCAGCTATCTCAGAAAGGTTATTTGGATTCACAAGAATAGCCTCGTGAAGTTCCTTACTGGCTCCTGTAAGTTCACTTAGTATCAGAACTCCTTTGCCATCGAGCCTTGATGCCACAAATTCTTTCGCAACCATATTCATCCCGTCACGAAAGGGAAGTATTAATGCAATATCGGAAAAGGCATAAAGATTAATAAGCTCATTAATTGTAAACTCCTGGTTCAGGTATATAATAGGAGTCCAGGCAATGGTGCCGTAAAGGCCATTTATTCTGCCAACAAGTTCATCCACCTTTTGCTTGATAACATTATATGATTTTGTTGACTCCCCCGAAGGAAGCGATATTAAAATAAGACTGATTTTTTCGAGATAGGAAGGATAATTTTGCAGGAAGAATTCAAAAGCCATAAGGCGTTGAGGGATTCCTTTGGTATAGTCAAGAGGATCAATTGAAAGAATAATTTTTTTCTTTTTTTTCTTAGTAAACAGGGTCTCAATCTGTTTTTGCACTGTCGATTTGTCAATAGTATCGAGACTGTTAATATGGCGTACTTCAGATGTAAATGTTTCAAAATCAATTCCTTTTGGAAACGCATCCACTTTCATTGTACGTTCATCTATAGATATCAGGTTGAAAGTGGTGTCATAACCTTTCAGTCGCCTTACACTACTCATAAAATGCCTTACATAATCAAAAACATGGAAACCTACCAGGTCGGCACCCAGCATCCCATCAAGGATCTCATTTCTCCTGGGAAGCTGTCTGAAAATTTCGAATGAAGGGAAGGGAATATGAATAAAGAGGCCAATTAAAACATTTGGTTTCTTTTGCTGTATCATGCCCGGGAGGAGAAGAAGATGAAAATCATGTATCCAGAGAATATCATCATCTTCAAGTATTTCGCATAGCTTGTTGGCATACAGTTCATTTATTTTTACATAGGAGTCCCAGTCATCATCATTATATATAGTGTTTTCAGAGAAATAGTGAAAAAGTGGCCAGAGGGTGTTTTTAGAAAAACCATGTAATGATTTTTGATAATCGGTTGGATCAGGAAAGAGAGGGATGCATCTTTGCTCATTAAGTTTTTCTGTCAGGGTCTGTTCCTCTTCAGGAGAGAATTCATAATCATCCAGTCCTGTATGACCTATCCATAGGGTTTCAAAATTATTATAGAAGCTTTCCAGACCGAATATTGTCCCCCGGCCGTCAGATTCGATGGAAGGTCCTTCAGAACCCTGCTCGATTTTAACAGGTAATCTGTTTGATGCTATAAAGAGGCGCTTCATTATTATTGTTTTTACTAAGTTTATAATAAATTTCGGGTTAAATGATTAACTTCCAGTATATTTTTAAAAATTTAGGGTTTTTATTATAAAGGATAGTATTATAGAACTCATAATAAACAGTTTAGCTAATGATACATTTTGAAGCTGTAATATTCGATCTTGATGGAGTTATTACTAAAACAGCTCTTGTCCACGGTGCAGCATGGAAAAGAATGTTTGATGATTACCTCAGGTCAAGAGAGGAACGATTTGGTGAATCTTTCAGGGAATTTACTCATACTGATGATTACCTTCCGTACGTTGATGGCAAACCAAGGTATAAAGGTGTTAAATCTTTTCTTGAATCACGGGGAATAGAAATACCTTTTGGTGATCCGTCTGATAAACCTGGCAAAGAGACTGTTTGTGGTCTTGGGAATAAAAAAAACCTGATGTTTAATAAGGTTCTTGACGATACAGGTGTTTCTGTTTATGATTCATCTGTCAGGCTTATTAAAGAGTTGAAGAGGGCCGGTGTTCGGATTGGAGTAGCATCATCAAGCAAGAATTGTAAGCCGGTTCTGGAGCAAGCCGGATTGCTGGATCTTTTTGAAACCCGTATTGATGGGGTAGTGTCTGCTGAGATTGGCCTTAATGGGAAGCCAGAGCCTGATATATTTACCACTGCCTGTGACAGGCTGGGTGTTTCATATCATAAATCGGTAGTTGTTGAAGATGCTGTGTCGGGTGTGCAGGCAGGTCGAAATGGTAACTTCGGGCTCACTATCGGGGTAGCCCGGGAAGATAACTTAAATGAACTGCGTATAAACGGAGGTGATATTGTAGTTGAAGATCTGTCGGAGATCGATATTGATCTTATTAACGAGTGGTTTGAAAACAGAATGGAAGAAGATACCTGGCATTTGCAATACTTCGATTATAATCACGAAAATGAGAGATCGAGGGAGACTCTCCTCGCTATAGGAAATGGATATTTTGGAACCAGGGGAGCGGCAGAAGAGAGCAGGGCAAACAGTGTCAATTACCCCGGCACATATATCTCTGGTTTGTATAACCGCCGTGTTTCTAAAGTAGGTGATCATGAAATTGAGAATGAAGATTTTGTAAATATTCCCAACTGGCTGCCGGTAAAATTCAGGATTAATGATGAGGAGTGGTTTGAATTTGGTCCTGATCCTTCATATAAATTGCTTGAGATAAGTAGAGATCTCAATTTCAGGACAGGAGAGATGAAGCGGAAGATGGTGATTGAGGATAAGCTGGGACGAATAACAGAGATCATTTCATCCCGGTTCGCAGGTATGCACTATTATCATATTGCCGCAATAAAGTATATAATAAGACCTTTGAATTATACAGCTACGATTACAATACGTTCTGAGATTGATGGCAACCATATAAATGCCGGTATTGAAAGATATAAAGATCTTAACCAGCATCATCTGACACATATTAAAGAAAAGGTAGATGGTAATTACAGTATGATTGAGGTTGTAACTACCGAATCGAATGTTACAATTGCTATGGGGGCAAAACACATTATTAACGGCAATGAAGATCTCGATGAATTTATGGATTGCACATGCTCCAAAGGCAAAGTCTGTCAGGATTTTACACTGTTAGGCAGTGAGGGAGGTGAAATAGTTTTTGAGAAGCTGGTTTCAATCTATACTTCACAGGACAGGAAAGTTATTATTCCCCGTAAGCATGCAAGGGCTGCAATTGATAAGATGACTGATTATGACGGCGAACTGGACCTCTCCTCAAGGGCCTGGGCTGATATATGGGAGCAGATAGATGTAAAAATCGAGGGAGACAGACAAGCCGCCAGGCTGGTTCATCTGCATCTATATCATATGATGGTTACTTCATCGCCTTATCATATTAACCTTGATGCAGGAATCCCTCCGAGAGGATTACATGGTGAAGCCTACCGCGGACATATTTTCTGGGATGAGCTTTATATACTTCCTCTGTATAATATCCATTTCCCTGATGTAGTGAAGTCGGTATTGATGTATCGCTACAGGCGCCTTAACAAGGCCAGGGATTATGCACGCGAACATGATTATAAGGGAGCAATGTTCCCATGGCAGAGTGGAAGCGACGGCAGGGAAGAGACCCAGGTAGTTCATCTTAACCCGCTCTCCGGGGAATGGGGAGACGATTATAGTTCTCTGCAGAGACATATTTCGCTTGCAATAGCTTACAATATATGCACCTATTATCACATTTCCGGTGACAGTGTTTTTATGGCAAAATATGGAGCAGAAGTTCTGTTTGACATTTGTCGTTTATGGGTTAGTAAATGTAAATTTGATGAAAAAGAGAACGGGTTTCACATTGATAAAGTAATGGGTCCCGATGAGTTTCATGAGAAACTGCCCGGAGATGAAACAGGGGGGCTGACAGATAATGCATATACTAATATTATGGTAAGCTGGATGCTGGGAAGGGCAATTGGTTATCTTGAAAGTATTCCTGAGAATAACAGGAGGCCTGTTAGAAAACGGTTAAAGCTAAAACTTGAGGATATTGAGAACTGGAGCCTGATCAGAAACAGGTTATTGGTAAATATTTCCGGTGACGGGATAATAGAACAGTTTAAGGGATACTTTGATCTTGAGGAGCTTAACTGGGATGATTACAGAAAAAGATATGGAGACATCCACAGGCTCGATCGTATTCTTAAGGCAGAAGGAAAATCACCGGATGAGTTTAAACTTTCGAAGCAGGCTGATTTGCTGATGACTTTTTTTAATCTCGGGGAAAAAGAGGTTACCCGGATACTTAAGGATATGAGTTATAAAGTACCGGATGATTATTACTCACGGAATTTTGAGTATTACGAAAAAAGAACATCTCACGGATCAACACTTTCAATGCTGGTACATTCCAATATTGCCTACCGTTTGGGTGAACGAGAAAAAGGCTGGGAAATGTTTATGGAGGCATTAAGGAGTGATCTGGTTGATATCCAGGGAGGAACAACCGGAGAGGGAATACATTGCGGTGTTATGGCCGGAACGGTTTATTCTGTTATCTCCCTGTTTGCAGGGCTTGATCTTTCAGGTGAGATACCGGTGATCTGTCCGGCTCTGCCGGATCACTGGACAGGCCTGTCATTCAGGTTCAGGTTCAGGGGGATTGACTATATCGTTATGATAAACAGTGACTGTGTAAAAATAAAAGTGCTTATTTCAGCAGATGAAAAAATAAAATTCCATATTTGCGGGAAAGAATTTGAGATTTCCGGAGATGCGGAATTTAAATACAATCTTAAAAACTGATAATATATGCTTGGCGATATTCTTCTGATAAATGATATGCATAAGGCAGCAGCTGCCTCTATTCATAAATATGTTAAAAAAGATCTAAAGAAAAAGAATAACAGATACAGGTATATTGCTGGTATATCAGGTGAGTCAGGCTCTGGTAAATCTGAACTGGCACATGCACTTGCTAAATTATTGAAGGGGGATAATATCAGGGTTAAGATTATTCATACCGATAATTACTATAAGGTACAACCTCTGCTGAGAGAGGAGTGGAGAAGAAACAAGGGCTTTGATATGATAGGCCTGGATGAATACGACTGGGTCAAGATAAGGAAAACAATAAGAGACTTCAGGGAGGAGCAGGAGTGTGTATTACCATGTATCGACCTGATCCCTGAACAGGTTGATAAACTGATTACTGATTTCAGTAAGATCGATCTGTTGATTATTGACGGACTGTATGCCATTGATGCACCCGACATTGATCTGAGAGTTTTTATAGATCTCACATATCAGGAGACAAAGATCAACCAGATAATAAGAATGAAAGAGTCGCTGAGCGACTTCAGAATGCATATTCTTGAACGTGAACATCAGGCTGTTGTATCGCTGAAGCCTAAGTCAGACCTGATTGTTGGTAAATCGTACGAGGTAACTCCTGCGTCGGAATATGTTGTACAGGATTAATAGTCCATCATAAAAAAAAACAGAACTATGAAATCTAAAAAAATTCTGTTTATTAATGAGTTATTGTTTGTTTTTGCGGCAATAATCATACTTTTCACCCAGTGTGAAAAAGAAAATGTACCACCAGTATGTGATATAATCAGTCCGGAGAACAGTGCTGTTTTTGCTCTGGGAGATGTAATAACTATCAATGTGGAAGCAAAAGATTCTGATGGAAAAATATCTGATGTCAGGTTATTAATAAATGATGTAGATATATCATCAACACAAATAGTTCCATATTCCTTTAATTGGGATACTGATGATGAAGATCCGGGTGTTTATAAAATAAAAGTCATTGCCCGTGACGAAATGGGACTGGAGGATCTTGATACAATTAGTGTTATTATTTCTGCCCTTCCTTTAGTTGTTACCGGGGATCTTTCCAATGTGTCTAATACAGGTGCGACTATTGAAGGCAACATTAGTTATGATGGTGGTTCAGAAGTAATTGCCCGGGGTGTATGTTATAGTACCTCCATAAATCCGACCACCTCAGATACCCATACTTCAGATGGAAGCGGCACAGGGCCCTTTACAAGTTCACTGACAGGATTATCACCGGGAGTAACTTATTATGTACGGACTTATGCTACAAATATTCTTGGTACATCATATGGCAATGAGATAACATTTACGACTCTGGATATTCCAACTTCTATTACAACCAGGATTAATGCTATAACACTTAATTCAGCACAAACCGGAGGGAATATTACTGATGACGGAGGTTCAGATGTAACTGCACGTGGAGTTTGCTGGAGCACCTCTCCCGATCCGACAATTGCAGATAATAAAACAACAGATGGCCAGGGGACGGGTGTTTTTACCAGTTCGCTTACCGGACTTTCATCAGGAACTACTTTCTATGTACGAACATATGCAACAAACAGCATAGGTACTGCATATGGTGATGAAGTGAGCTTTAGAACCAGACATAGTAACGGAATTGGTAACTACACATTCACAATTTACACTGCCCCGGATGGTATTATCAATAGTTCTGTTTGTGCGTTGACTGTGGGTAATAGTAATAATATCTGGATTGGAACAAGTTACAAAGGTATTTCAAAATTCGATGGTACGTTATGGGCAAATTATACTTCTGCAGATGGTTTAAGCAGTGATACAACCAGTTCATTAGCTATAGACAATAGTGGATCTTTATGGATTGGTACAAAGCAGGGAATTTCAAAATTCAATGAAACAACCTGGACTAACTATACGGAAACCGATGGATTAATTAATAACGATGTGAGATCTCTTACAGTTGACCAACAGAACAGTATCTGGATTGGGACAAGTAAGAATGGCATTTCTAAATTCGATGGTTCAGACTTTACAAAAGATACGGTTAATATTCCTGTTTCTCAAGGGCTTGGACACATTCATACTATTTGTTGTGATTTAGATGAAAATATGTGGGTGGGTAGCTGTATAAGTGGTTTGTCAAAATACGATGGTCAATTCTGGACACATAGAATTAATGGATTGTCCACATTTGTCATGGCATCAGTATGTGGTAATGATGGTAGTGTTTGGGTTGGTGGTTATTACGGGTTATATAAATTTGATGGAATATTATGGACTGATTATAGCTCTGCAGATGGC
>JAUVKT010000134.1 GCA_030596125.1 Bacteroidales bacterium
CTGGATTTAATATTACTGAAGGAACCGGTAATGTATTAATAGGATATAGAGCAGGTTATAGTGAAACAACAATAAATGATAAATTGTATATTGCCAATGATATGACCTTAAACAGAGAACCCCTTATATATGGTGATTTTGCTGCTCCTTATGTTATTATTAATGGTACATACAGAGCGAGTACTGCATATGAATTTTACGTAAATGGTCAGTCGGGGGGTACAACAGCCTGGAATAGTACAAGTGATGAAAGACTAAAAGACAATATAGCAACGATTCCGGATGCTTTATATAAAGTGCGTAAACTCAGAGGTGTTAATTTCGAATGGAAAGATACCGAAACAGGTGGAAGAGGAACAAAAATGGGATTTATTGCACAGGAAGCGATTAATGTTATTCCTGAAGTTGTTAATCCTGGTGATGAGTACTATTCTATGCAATATGCACCAATCACTGCCCTTTTGGTTGAAGCAATAAAAGAGCAGCAAGAGCAGATTGAACAACTTAAAAATGGAAATGCAGAAATAAGCAGTCTGCAGCAGCAGAACATGGACCTGCAGAATGAAATTGATGAATTGAGGGCAATGATCACCAATCTGCAAAACCTGTTTAATACTCTGTCGTCAATTAAGGAATAACATAATAGATTATTAACAAACCCTAATCATATATACTATGAAGAAGACTGGACAGTTTTTTGTACTGATAGCTACCGGTATACTTTTTTCTTTAACCGGATTTTCACAATCACCTGATTTTTTTAACTACCAGGCAATTGTAAGAGATGCCTCAGGTAATCCCATTATTAGTACCAGTGTGGATGTTGATATTACAATCCGCCATGGAGCACCCGATGGTGCTGATGTTTATACTGAGTCACATGCAGCAACAACCAATGACTATGGTCTGCTTACATTACAGATAGGTAACGGTACTACGGGGCAATATCTTGCAGATATAGATTGGTCTGCCGGTCCTTATTACATAAAGGTAGATATCGATAACACCGAACTGTCAAATACCCAGCTTATCAGTGTTCCATACGCCAAATATGCTTCGAATGCAGGGAACGGAGTTACCGGCACCCAGACCACCAACTGGAACAGTGCATACTCATGGGGCAACCACGCCTCAGCAGGATACAGTCCGCTCACAAATGACTGGACAAGGTATGATGATACTCTTTACTACATAAATGGCAATGTTGGTGTCGGCACCAAAGACCCGAGGAGCACTTTGTCTGTTTACGGCTCCACTGTTAATGACACAGCTATTTTCGAAGTAAAGAACAATCTCGGCCAGACTGTTTTTGCAGTTTATAATGAAGGTGTACATATTACTATTGATGAAGACTATTCAAAGGGGACAAAAGGAGGATTCTCAATAGGAGGATTCGACAGGACAAAAGGCATCCAGGAGTACCTGAGAGTAACTGCCGACAGTACCAGAGTATATGTTAATCAGGACGCAAAAGGCACCAAGGGGGGATTCGCTATTGGTGGCTTCGACAGGATACCGGGAAAGAATGCACTCTATAATTTTTTAAACCTGACACCTGAAAACTATCTTATCGGACACTCTGCAGGTGAAAACATTACAAGCGGCACAAAAAACTTCTTTGCCGGTTACGAAGCGGGAATGATGAATGAGGAGGGGTCAAATAATATTATGGTTGGATATGCCGCCGGGAAAACGTCGCAAGGAAGTCTTAATGTATTTATTGGTACCGAATCAGGAACAAATAATGATACTGGCTGGGGAAATGTGTTTATTGGTGAATTGGCAGGTTATAATAATGACGGAGGATCAGGTACTGCAGGGGCCAGAAATGTATTTCTTGGTTTCAGGGCTGGTTATGAGAATCTGACTGGAGGAGATAATGTATATATTGGTACTGTTGCCGGTTCTAATAATGATGCCGGAATATATAATACCATGATTGGATGTGAAGCAGGAGATTTTGCTGAATCAGGCTCGTACGATGTATATCTGGGTCACCGGGCAGGATACGATAATGACGGCTCCAGCAATGTTGTTATAGGAGAACTTGCCGGTTCAAACAAAAACAACTATGGAAATCCGAACACAACATATGATAATAGTGTATTTATTGGAGCTTCAAGCGGTTACAGCAATACCACAGGAGATTATAATGTATTTGTTGGCAGATGGTCAGGGGGGAATAATACTACTGGTTTAAATAATACATATATCGGATCTTCAGCAGGAGGGAACACAAATGGATCGAGAAATGTATTTGTCGGCTATAATGCAGGCTACAGCGAATCGGGCAATGATAAACTCTATATCGCTAATTCAAATACTACTACTCCTCTTATATGGGGAGACTTCGCCTCAGGTCAGTTAAAATTTAATGGAGATATTCTCTCCCCGTTAAACATAGGGACAGGTACAGGCGCACAGGAGATTGTTATTGATGGAAATAGCGGTCTTCTTCAAACGACCCATCGGGTAGAAGGCGCATATAAAGGAAGTATAGGATGGGATGTAGCCAATGAAAGGTTCTTTATCTATACCGGTGGTAATGCCCTGTTCGCTAAAGATGGTCATGTTGGGATTAACAACCAGGCACCAAGTGCTTCATATGCTCTCTGGGTAAATGGTGATTTACGAGTCAACTCCTCTGTCTATACTTCGGATGCCAGATATAAAGAGAATGTAGTTTCAATTTCAAATTCCCTCTCAAAAGTTATGTCGATTGATGGCGTATATTATACATGGAACAAAAACCAATATCCGGATATGAGCTTTGATGATAACAGACAGATTGGTTTTATAGCACAGGATATTCAAAAAGTATTACCCGAAGTGGTATCATTTGATGATAAAGGATTTGCCGGTGTAGACTATCCTAAAATCACTGCTGTACTGGTTGAGGCCATTAAAGAGCAACAAAAGATTATTGATGAAATGTCGGGGGCGTTAAAGGATAGCAACAGTGAACTTGAAGCAATGAAGAAGAGGCTCAGAAGTGCTGAAGATAAAATTAACCTGATACTGTCAACACTTAAGTAATCATATTACTATACCATTCCAGAAACTCGTTGATACTATCACGCGAAGAGATAACAGGCTTGTAACCAAGAAGCCCTTTTGCTTTATCAATATTGAGGGTGAATGAGGTCTTTAGCACACCAGCCCCATAACGGGTAAGCGATGGTTCATTCCCGCCTATTATCTTAGCTATTATCTCACTTATCCAGGCCGCAGAATAGACAATCCAGTAAGGAACCCTGTCCGGCTTTTTATCATATCCCATTCTCTTTGTTGTCTCAATAAGCAGGTCCCAGAACAAAAGCGTCTCACCATCAGTAATATTAAATGCCTCGCCGTCGGTACCGGGTCCGGATTCAATTGCCAGATAAACAGCATAGGCAAGATTTTTCACCGAGGTAAAATCCACTACATTCTTACCGTTTCCAACCATTTTGATCCTGTTCTCTTCAAATGCTTTAAGGATACGGGGCATTGCGGTAGTGTCGCCCGGACCAATAATACCACGTGGGCGTAAAGATATTCTGTGAACCGGCCTGGTAGAATAATTAAACACCTCCTTCTCCCCCATCAGTTTTGTAACAGGATACCATGTAACATATTTCCGGGGAAAAGGATCATCCTCCATAACATTTAACCTGTCACGAAAATTAAAATAAATATTAGCTGTTGATATATAGATAAACCGTTGCAGCCCGGTCAGATTTTCGAGAAGGTTCCTTGTAACAACAACATTGTCCTGGTAAAAATCATTATACCTGCCCCATACCGATGATCGGGCAGCACAATGAACCACGTGGGTAAACTCACCAAGTCTGTCTCTGATAAAAGACCGGTCAGCCAGGTCGCCAACAATCATATTGTATCCGTCAGCAATAATCTGGTCAGCTTTTGTCTGGTTTCTTCCGGTTCCTGCAACATATATTTCCGGATACTTACCTGTAAGATACCTGAGGATATATCCACCTGCAAAACCGGTTGCACCTGTAACTAAGATCTTCATTATATAATCTGTAGGTCTTTTACGAAAACAGATGGCTAATATAATAAATTAAGCAATGACCGTGGAAAGCCCGCGGTGGAAAATTATTATATTTGTTCTAAATTACATAATTTGGCAATAGCCAGATAAATCCATATTATGAAGCTGAATTAATACAATAAATCTATTCTGTATGAGTAACAACCGTAAAGATCGAATGGGAATAATCTATTCAACAAACAGAGACTTTAATTATGATTATGACTCCCCGGAGTCTGAGGAGACACTCCCCCCGGAGGAACAGGATCTCAGGGTTAAAATAGACCGAAAGGGCAGAAAAGGTAAAACCGTTACCCTTGTGACCGGCTTCAAAGGAACAAAAGAAGATCTTGAGGATCTGGGCAAGAAGTTAAAATCAAAGTGTGGCACAGGAGGGTCTGTAAAAAATGGCGAGATAATTATACAGGGAGATTTCGCTGACAGGGTTATAAGTGTTTTACGTGAGAATGATTTTATGGTAAAACGATCGGGTGGATAACTTTTTATCAATTCTTCAATTGTGATTGTACAGGATACAATACCAGGGAGTACCCCAACAGTCATGATATTACCAAATTTATCCATTCCATTCGGGTAATAATATAATTTTGATTACATTTCGTTTTATTATGTCTGGTACATTTTTATTTACTTAACCTGAATAATTCATAAGTTTTTCGTCATGAGAAGTCAAAGTACAAAGAGTAAAGGTAAGCGCAGATTTGAGACTCACAGATATAGCCGTAGCTATATTGAGAATCAAAAATTGAGCATTGCCTTTAATCACAGTAATTTGGCTTCGCAATAGA
>JAUVKT010000157.1 GCA_030596125.1 Bacteroidales bacterium
ACCGGGTCACCAGGGTTCACGCGATCAGTAGAATAGGTTAGCTGACTCTCAAACCTGAATCCCTGTTCCATAATCGCCTTAGCTGTCTCAAGATGATTTGTGATGTGAAGAAATAGTATGGAGTCATCCACACCAGACAAAATTTTTACCAGCTTATCACCTGATTGACTCATTCAAAATCGATTTTAAAGTGATACCAAAATTAATTTATCTGTTAATCATTTACAACTCTTATGGCAATTGTGATGTTATATATTAAATTTGTTCTATACTTCTGCATGAGCGGCGAAGCCCTCTTCGAAGTTAATAATGCAGGTTAGTTTTTTTATCGAAAAATAATATATGAAAAGGGCAGCTTATCTTATTATATTATTAGCAGCTATTTTATCCTGTAACAGAAGCCCAGGTGATGAAAACGGTAAGACTATATCAGTTAGTATTCAACCATTTAAATATTTCACCGGAAAAATTGTCGGCGACAGGTATAAAGTAAATGTTATTGTCCCTCCCGGAGCCAGTCCGGCCACCTATGAGCCAACTCCTTCAGTGATCAGGGCTCTTGGAAGTTCGGACCTGATTGTGCTTGATGGTTACCTTGGTTTTGAACTTGCATGGATGGATAAGATCATACAGGTTAACAGTTCGGCAAAGAGATTATTGCTTGCAGACAGTCAGGATATGGTGAGATTAGGAGAACACCGGCATGCAGGGAGTGAAGAGTATACAGGAGTTGATCCGCATTTCTGGATATCTCCTTTGTCGGCAAGAAGAATAGCAGCCTCGCTCCTGGATTTTCTGGTTGAACATGATCAGGTTAATAAAGACTATTATAAAGCAAATTATCAATCTCTTATCAGGGAGATCGACAGCACACATAGTTATATTGAATCTATTTTGCAACCTCTTGATATGAGAGCGTTTATGATATTCCATCCGGCGCTTACCTATTTTGCAAGGGATTATAATCTTGAGCAGATACCGGTTGAGATTGAGGGCAAGGAGCCTTCCCTGGCTGATATGAAGAATTTTATTGACAGGGCCAGAGCAGAGAATATAAAAGTGATAATGATACAAAAGGAGTTCGATAAGAGAAATGTACAGATAATTGCCGATGAGATCGGGGCTGTTGTAGTGGAGATTGATCCACTTTCCGAAAATTGGATCGATTCGGTTATTTCTATAGCAAATGCAATAGCCGCCGGATCGGTGAATTAACATTAAAGGAAAATGAATATGACTCATTTATTTGAAGTTTCGGATGTTTCTGCCAGTTACAATGGCAACTTAGTCCTGGAAAAGGTGAGTTTTAAGGTGAGAGAGAAAGATTTTGTAGGGATAATCGGACCAAACGGGGGTGGTAAGACTACTCTGCTAAAAGTTATACTTGGTCTGATAAAACCGGTTAAGGGCAAGGTTGTTTTCAATAAGGACGTACTGGATTACAGTAATATAGGATACCTGCCACAGGTATCAGAAAGTGATATTACTTTTCCTGTTTCTGTCAGAGATGTTGTTTTGTCGGGACTTATGCATAAAAAGGGGGTTGCAGCCAGGATGACAAGGAGGGATTTTAAGATAGCCGATGAGGTAATTGAAAAACTCGGGATCATGAAACTCAGGAATGCAAGACTCTCGGAGATGTCTGGGGGTGAATTACAGCGGGTTTATCTTGGCAGAGCCCTTGTTGCTTCACCCAAACTTCTCCTTCTGGATGAACCCGGCAACTTTGTTGATTCTTCGTTTGAGCAGAATTTCTACGATATGCTAAAGGAGGTGAATAATATAATTACAATATTGATGGTGTCACATGATGTGGGAACGATTTCTGCATATGTTAAATCGTTTGCATGTGTTAATAAATCACTTCATTATCACGACTCAGAGAAAATAACCAATGAACAATTGAAGGGGTATGGTTGTCCAATCCAGCTTATTGCTCATGGAGATGTGCCACATACAGTGCTCAAAAATCATTAATAATGGGAATAGAATTATTTGAATATGATTATCTGCTCAGAAGTGTTCTTGCTGCAATTCTTGGAAGTATTACAGCCGGTATTGCCGGCACCTATATAGTATCACGCAGACTTGTTTTTTTGTCGGGAGGGATAACACATGCCAGCTTTGGAGGGATTGGTCTTGGTTATTTTCTGGGACTGAACCCGGTAATCGGAGCTGCTCTTTTCGGTATGGCATCTGCTGCTGGCATTGAATACCTGTCGGGCAGACAGGAGGTAAAAGAGGACTCTGCAATAGGTTTCCTCTGGGCATTTGGTATGGCTCTTGGTATAATCTTTATATATCTGACTCCCGGGTACACCCCCGACCTTATGTCTTACCTTTTTGGGAGTATTCTTACTATTACCAATTCAGATCTTATTGCCCTGGCTATTCTATCGGTAGTGCTTATCATATTCTTCCTGTTTTACTACCGGACTATACTATATATCTCTTTTGATGAAGGGTTTGCAAGAACATTCTCCCGCAGGGTAACTTTTTTCAAATACCTGCTGATAGTACTGGTTTCACTGGTCATAGTAATGAATATTCGTATTGCTGGTGTTGTTCTGGTTTTGTCGCTTCTGACAATACCACCCAATATTGCCATTCTCTTTACCGGAAGTTACTATAAAATGATTATAGTATCTGTTGTTATCGGGCTGGTGGGTACACTTATGGGACTCGCAGCTTCATGGTATCTGGATATACCTACAGGGGCAACTGTGATTTTTACTCTTGTGTTGCTGTGGGTGCTGAGCCGGATTATTGTAAATATTGGAAGAAAAAACAGAAGAAGAAGACTGTTATTAAATCAATAATTTAGTTTTGTAGGTTTATATATGTATTATTAATAATTCTAACCTGATATTAAAGATGAAATATGATCTGATAGTTATTGGAAGCGGACCTGGTGGTTATGTTGCTGCCATCAGGGCATCTCAGCTGAATATGAAAGTGGGCGTTGTCGAAAAGGGTGAAGTGGGAGGTATTTGTCTGAACTGGGGCTGTATTCCG
>JAUVKT010000117.1 GCA_030596125.1 Bacteroidales bacterium
AATTACAGGAGAAAGAAGAACCGCAAACCATGTTTAGAATTTGTGACTCTTGTCAGGATGTATTTACCAGCGAGGATTCTACCTGTCCTGAGTGTGGAAAAGAACAGTGTCCTGAGGTACTGGAGGAGATGAATCGACTCCTTACCGGACTCTGGGATTATGCCGAATCTATGCGCGTGAAGGATCGTCCGTACGGATACTTTCGATGGTCTCATAGCGCATACGATGAATACAGTACCATGGCCTCCTACATGGCTCTCAATGGCTATAATTTATTGTCCCGTCTGGGGTATCCTCCACCGTTATCACAGAAGCAGTTGGAGGAGTGGCGGGAAACTGCGGAATCATGGTTTAACCCTGAAACCGGATTGATAGACGACCCGCTACCTTTGAAACGGCTGGAAACATCCGTTGATTACGAATCGATATTTCTTTTATATACACAGCGCTGGCTCAGTATACTCCGGAGTGCGGGAGTACCGGGAGATTTTGTTGTACCGAAGACCTTGATTCAGAAATATGATGTATTTGCAGATGTGGATCAGGCAAGGGCATGGCTGGAGAGTATGAAAAATGTACCTAATCCCTGGGGATGGGGCTCCCATGCTGCACGAAATCTCAGTCGTCATCAGAAAATCTTGGCCGACCAGGGAAAAGAAGATGGCGTACTGGACTTTGTCCATCAGTGGATTGATGAAAATCAGAACCCTGAGACCGGACTCTGGGGACCTCCTGAAACGCCCCTGCACGATGCAGTTGCGGGGCACTTCAAAATCGTAAAGGGTATGTACCTGATTTACGGTTGGCCCATAAACCATATTGAACGTACCATTGACTCGGCGTTACGACTGCAGGATTCCACCGGTTCTTTTGGTCCCGGGCCATGTGAGAATTTTGATGCACTCTACTCGCTATATGTGCTGAAAAGAGAGACCGACTATCGAAGTGACGACATTGATCGGGCGGCAGCTATGAACGCCCTGGAAGTACTTCGTTTCTGGCATGAGGATGAGAGCGGTTTTTCATTTTATCGTGATTCTGCTTTGCCGACCGTTGGGGGTTGGCCTTCGTTGATGCCGGAAGGGATAGATGAAGCGGATATATATTCACAGGCTCACTGGCCAATGGCAGTAGTTTATATGCGGGCTATTCTTCTTGGTGAAGATCCTGAACCTAAGCCGGTAGAGAAAAGTAATTAACCTAGGTTGCTACTTTCTTACTAAATAATGTAAATAGAACACGGATTACACGGATGACACAGATAATCACGGATAAAAGATAAAAAATCAGTGTAAATCCGTGTTATCAGTGTCATCTGTGTTCTATTAAATAATAAATGGTAACTTGGATTAATTAGTAAATAGTGAATAGTAAAGCCAATATAATAAAAGAGGAAATATGATCAGGAGAAGATTGATCCTGACAGTAATTGTTTTACTGTTGAATTGGATCTTTTTGCCGGCAGGCTTTGCATGTAAATATACTATTCGCGAAATTGGTTTTACGGATATCGGGTCCCAACCCTATATGCTCTATTTTTTTGTTCAAAGCAATACCTCAGAAGAAATTGTTTCCACATTCAGAAAAGTAGCATACCCTGTTTTAATGGAGACTAATGTTAGATCTGAAATAATTAATGTGGATGAACAGAAAGGCCATCCGGCAATAAACCACTTGCATCAATTAAATACCGGATCATTTCCCGTTGCAATTTTAGTCTCTTCTGAAGGAAGATCAATAGTTGTACCATTTCCTGAAACTGTGAAGTCAACTAAAGAAGCTGTGTGGTCAATGACAGAATCTGTTGTGAATTCCAGAATACGTGGTAAAATAGTAAAAAACATTGTAAGGTCTTATAGTATTGTCCTGCTCATTGAAGGAGAAGATGTTTCTGAAAACAGGATTGCACGAAACAGAGCTGAACAGGCTATCAAGGAAATATCGGGATTTGTCGAGTCGATGCCTAAACCTACCGATATAATTCCCGAAATTATAATTATACCTTATGAATCAATCCCTGATGAAAACATCCTTCTCTGGAGTCTTGGTTTTGACAGGACAATTAACAATGGTCCTGAAATAGCGGTGCTTTACGGAAGAGGA
Organism: Bacteroidales bacterium; assembly: GCA_030596125.1. Classification (GTDB taxonomy): domain Bacteria; phylum Bacteroidota; class Bacteroidia; order Bacteroidales; family VadinHA17; genus JAUVKT01. The sequence goes on from JAUVKT010000117.1 coordinate 2,104, forward strand.
CGTATTATGGGACCTGTATTGAAAAATGAACAAATTACTAAAACCAATATATTCAATCTTCTTTCAATCGTGTATGCAGATTGTGAATGTGGACTTGACAGGCGGTGGAAACTGGGAACTATGATCCCTTTTCGCTGGGAGACAAAGATTCAGGGCGAGTTGGTAAAACAGCTTGGTTTTGATGTCGAAAATCCTATGATAAAATCAGAAATGAGTCAGATATTATCTATTGATGTTTTAGCTACGACCCGGGATGGAAAACTCAGCAATCCTCTGGATTACAATCTTTTTGGATATGATAATGAGGCAGGAGAGTCAGTTGATGAAGCAGATAGTCAACAATTATCATCGGCTCAAATCCAAAACTTATACTCTTCTTCCAAAACAAGACCCCTTATCAAAATTGTATTATTCGGTGTAAGTATCCTTGTTTTGATTATTTTAGCAATCAGTATTTATATTTTGCTAAAAGCAAATAAAAGAGCATCGTGATATTAAAACTTTTAATTAAGGAGATCCTTCACAGGAAACTAAATTCTGTTTTAAGCCTGTTGGCGATTATAACGGCAGTTACCCTGTTTGTCTCTTTTTTCACCATGAGTGAAGCATCAAAGAGGGAAACAATCAGGTTGACAAGAGATATGGGATTTAATTTACGTATCATTCCGAAAGAAACAGATATGAACCAATTCTGGCTTACAGGCTATTCGGACTTAACAATGCCTGAGGAATATGTCGATAAATTTTTCTTATATGAGAACTTTTCTTACGCACATCTGACAGCTACATTGCACAAGAAAGTTACCTGGCGTAACAGGGAAGTTATTCTGACCGGTATATCTCCTGAGATTGAGCCTTCAGGAATAGAAAAAACTTCAATGATTTTTTCCATTGAACCGGGTACTGTCTACATTGGATTTGAAATTGCAAATAGCTTCGGTATAACCACCGGAGATGAATTGGACATCTTCAATAAATCATTTACAGTAGCCAGAATACTCTCTGAAACCGGCAGCTCAGATGATATCAGGATCTACACTTCATTGATTGATGTGCAGGAGATGGTTGGTAAAAGAGGAGAGATCAATGAAATAAAAGCCTTGAACTGTCTCTGTCTTACATCTGATGAGATCAATCCCATAGAAATACTGAGGAACCAACTCAATGAGGTGCTTCCTGATGCAAAAGTTATCATAAACCAAACAATTGCGGTTGCCCGTGAAAGGCAGAGAATGATGGTTGAGAAGTATATTGTTTTTATTCTCACTTTTGTTGTTATTGTTTGCGCTATATGGATAGCTGCCTTAGCAATAATAAATACCAGGGAACGACAACGGGAAACCGGTATCCTTAGGGCAGTCGGTTACAGGATAGGGAAGATTGCTGTGCTTTTCCTGGGAAAGGCTCTATTGCTGGGATTGGTTGGAGGGATATTTGGTTATTTTATTGGAACAGGACTTGCATCATTAATAGGTCCTGAAATTTTTAAAATTACTGCTAACACTATAAAGCCTGTTTATAGCTTATTGATATGGTCTGTGATTGTTGCACCTGTGTTTACTGCCTTCTCAACCCTGATACCGGCATCGTTGGCGGTAACACGTGATCCGGCGCTAATTCTAATGGAAGAATAATTATGGTTCAGCTCGACAGTGTAACTAAAGTCTATCAAAAAAAGCATAGTTCAGTAACAGCACTGAATGAATTTGACCTTCAGGTAAAAAAAGGTGAATTCGTGGTAGTTAAAGGTCCAAGCGGCAGCGGTAAGACAACCTTATTGCTGGCTATTGGCGGGATGCTTAGACCAACCAGTGGCATCGTAACCGTAAATGGAAATGATATCTACGATCTTTCGGAGAAAAAACGGGCGAAATTCAGAGCAGAAAACATTGGTTTTGTATTTCAGTTGTTTCATTTGCTGCCCTATTTAAATGTTTATGAAAATATACTTCTGCCTGATGGTGTGGCGGCAAATCGGGCCGGTCTGACGGAAGTTAAGGAAATATTGGATCGGTTAAGACTAACTGACCGGGCTTATCATAAACCGGGCGAACTGAGTGTTGGAGAGCGTCAACGAACAGCTATTGCAAGAGCTCTGCTGAATGGTCCCGATATACTTCTTGCCGATGAACCAACAGGGAATCTCGATTCTGAAAATGCAGCCCAGGTAATGGACTATTTTGCCGGGTTTCACAATAATGGGGGAACGGTAATAGTGGTAACACACGGAAATGAAGCGGAACAATATGCAGATAGAACTATATATTTAAATAACCAATTGTTATGACACGAAAGATTATTTTTATTTCAACACTATTTTTTTGCATTAATGCAGTTATTACGTATGCACAGAATGATGAAGACTGGCAGGCTGTTTCAATGAAGGTCAATGATGTTACAGGAGTTTACCAATGGAGCATAAACTGGGACCTTTCTTTTCATTATACGAAATTTGACAAAGTTCTTCCTGATGGAAATGGTCTGTTCATCGACCGCCAAATTGATAAGAATTCCTTTTTACCATCCAAATCTCTTATGACCAGAGACTGGCCGGGTATTAACGAAATTCCCAATGGCGCCAATGTATCGATGGCATCCATGCCGCCGAGCAAACGATTTCCTGGCAGCGGCGGGGAACTCTTTCAGGAGAATGACGGCAAAACAGCTCACCAGCGAGATTGGGATGCGCTAGTTGCAGTGAGAGAGAAAATATTTAAAGAGAATAATGTAACTGAAGATACGCCGTTATGGGAAAAGGTAAAACTTATTGCTGATTGGGCACAATGGGTTCATTATGGTGGCCCGACTTATGAGTCCAAACACCCCGTTGACCTGATATTTCATTCATCCTTTTGTGGAGGAAGGGCAAGCGGATTTGTAGGAATTATGCATACAATGGGACTTCCTGCCAGGACAATAAACATGAATACCCATACAGTTGCTGAAGTTCTGCTCAATAACAAATGGTATTATGTAGAGAATATCCACGAAAACAAGACAGACACCAGGAAGACCACAGCGCTAATGCCCTGTTCTTTTATGGAATTTTACGCTGATCCTGGCAAATACAGTGAGTACACTTCCGAATCTCATGTAAATTCAGGTTACTTCAAATATATGGATCTTCACAACGAACGTGCCAACTGGCAACTGGGCGCACTCTGGAGGTGGCACTTTATTCAATGCGGTAAGGGTGACGATGTGATGATGCGACACACTCTAAAGAACGGCAGCGGTATTGCTGCGTCCCTAAATAGTGCCACAGGCAATGCGCTTTATCCTAATGCAAAAAAATACTATTTCAAAGTTCCGAAGGACAATCCGCCTGTTTTAACAAATTACCAGAAGCATAGCTGGTACATTGCCGGACACAGAGTGCTGCAGGGCGACTGGATACGCAAACGGTTCTACATAGGAAATATTAATGATGAAGGTAACCCTGTGAAAAAGGTGACCTCACGCCTTTATCTTATGGGAGGTGAGACACAAACTTTTGCTATCCCTCCTGTAATTATCAAAGAATATGCTGAATGGACATTAAAGGTCAACGACAAAGTTTACCAGCTCAAAGATTGGCAGGGATGGAAGTTGGTTAAAAATCTTGACCCTTTGACTCTGCTGCCTGTTATCTATTTCGAGTTTCAACTGGACAAGAAGGACCTGAAACAGAACGATTATAACACTCTTCAATTTGGCAGCAAACACGGCAGGAAGTTCTATGAGCAACATCTCTATGTGATGATATTTCCTGATCCGGTCAATCCTTACATCAATCCCTATAAACCAGGCAAGGCTGCAAGGGTGCAGAAAGAATGGCAGATTATTACTGATCAGAAGTGGGATTTGATGGAATTGCTTGAGTTTGCCCGGTAAAGATTGAAAACCATAGTAAAACCAGTTCCCTTTTTTATGAATTATATTTAATATAACTAATCAATCGGCAGTCCACAGTCGACAGTCTGCAATTAGCAGTTGCTCTTGCGATGGAATTCCAGATAAATCGGGACTAAAAAGCATAAATAGGCCGCTCTTCTGTTTGCCGACTGAAGACTGAAGACTGCTGACTTTAAAATATTGAGATTAACCTTTTATTTTGCATTCCAAACTTAGGCACTGAATAGTTACAACTTTCTTATATCAATCGTTTTTTTTGTTTCATTTTTCGTTTTGCTATTATTAAGATTATTCAGATCACTGACAAATTCCCTGATATCTTCATCGTTGAAACCTTTTTCTTTTGCAGCCTCTTCCAGTGTTCCCCATATTGGTTCTCCGCAGGCAATGCATTTAATGCCTTGCTCCATAAGGTATCTCACTGAACCAGGGATGGTTTCCACCAGGTCTTCAATGGTGATTTCTTTGTCTATCATAGCCTTTTTTCTTTATATGTTCTGATTTACAATATAGTAATATATTAACAAACACAATGAGGATATTTGATTGTTACATTCATTGCATTTTCTATGAAAAAGAACCCCGGGGATTAGATTTCAGGAGTATATCAAATATCATTAGATCCTGGAAAAAATTTCTTTTTTTGCCATAATGGTAAGT
>JAUVKT010000024.1 GCA_030596125.1 Bacteroidales bacterium
GCTGCTATCTGTGGATATTTTACCCTTTTCTGAACCCAATCGCGGAATTTATTTACATCACCGCCACGGAATGAAGGCATATCTTCCACAACAACAAAGATCTCCTCTTCTTCATCTTCCTCTTCTTCACCAATATCAAACTCATACATCTGTACCTCATCATCAATGTTCATATCATCATCTTCGAAGAGAATTTCATTCTCGATACTAACATCATCTTCAACGATTTCAAATATATCATGAACCTTAGGAATCTCCGGCGGAAGTTCCTGCTGCTGTTCTTCCATCTCTGTGATAGGGATCATCTCTTCCTCTAATATTTCGTCACCACCCATATCAAACTCATTATCACCTTTTTCTCCTGATGTCCACTCAAAGGCGATTAAGCACAATGAGAGTACAATAACCAATCCAAGCTGGAAGAATGTACCTTTCCTCTTTTCAAGGTCAACGTTTTCATTTTTCTTAATTTCCATAATTCAAGATTTTGAGGAGCTAAAAATAAAAATTAATTGTATTAAAGTCAAGTAATAAATGATTTAGCATTCCAAAATTAACAAATTTTTCATTACATAAATATTTTTCCCCTTTAAAATCTTCCTTAAACCCGGTTATTTACGCAAAAACACGAATAAAAAACATTTTTTTGCAGAATGCAATTTTTAATTAATTTTGCACCGCAACAGGGGATATAGCTCAGTTGGCTAGAGCGCGTGACTGGCAGTCACGAGGTCAGGGGTTCGACTCCCCTTATCTCCACCTCCGCCCTCCGAAGCTTTACGCGAAGGAGGGCTTTTCTTTTATTAGCAGTTCATAATACTTTGCTAAAGCTCCTCCGGGCTACGGTGGACGCAGTCCACTATTCACTCTACGAAGCTTCGGCAGACACTGTCCACTGAATATCTCAAAGAACTCCCTTTATTACTAAATAAGCTTCAAAAACTATGCCGCTAATCTTCTGAACAGAAGCAGTATTGACGTTGCATACTGCGACATGAAAAACACAAATGCCTGGGATTGATCAATAAAATCAAAGAAGCAACTCTTTGGATACTTATTTTACTAACGAAATTCGTAACTTCCGAAAAGTTCAACAAGTATATTTTTAGTTCGTAAGGATTGACTGATTATACCTGTAAACTCTCACTGTGAATAAACCGTTTACAAACATGGCACAAACAATAAAGTGGTTCATGGCTCTGGTTATCATAGGATTATGTAGCTCATGTAATCAAAACATAAATCAATATCAAATGGGAAGTTACGGATACGATAAAGAATTTTTCAGGCAAAACAATATTGATTTCCTGGAATTGAAGACCGAGGATGGTCTTTCCAGGTTACTGATAATACCCGGCTATCAGGGCAGGGTAATGACGTCTACAGCTGAAGGCGATGCTGGTAAAAGCTTTGGATGGATCAATCACTCATTTATAGAATCAGGGAAGAAAGACCTGCAATTTAATGTTTACGGGGGTGAAGAACGATTCTGGCTTGGGCCTGAAGGCGGACCATTTTCTATCTATTTTGATGAGAATAAAGAACAGGTCTATGAAAACTGGTTTGTACCGGAGTTTATAGATACTGAATCCTGGGATATTGAAGAGAATTATCCTGACAGACTTACATTCACCAAACAAGCCAGACTGAAGAATGCCTCAGGTACCAGGTTTTCACTTGGTATTGTACGGAGAGTTTCTATATTGTCAAGAGAAGAACTCTCAGGATGGCTTGATATTGATATTCCTTCAGATCTGAAAATGGTTGCATACCAAACCGAAAACACTATTACAAACACTGGGGAAAAGGCATGGACAAAGGAAGGAGGACTGCTTTCAATATGGATGCTCAGCATGTTTAATCCATCACCCGGGACTACTGTATTTATTCCATTCAATATGAAGGCTGAGGGCCCGGTGGTAAACGATGATTATTTCGGTAAAGTACCATCAGAAAGACTAATAGTGAAAGACGGTATAATTTATTTTAATGTAGATGGAAAGCTACGTAGCAAAATTGGATTACCGCCATCAAGGGCTACCTCATTATGCGGATCCTATGATTCTGATAACAGGGTGCTTACCCTGCTCTGGTGCAATATTCCACCCGAACCTCAATTATATGTTAACTCTAAATGGGGTAAACAGGATGATCCCTATAATGGGGATGTTATAAATTCATATAACGATGGACCTGTTGCCGACGGATCAATTATGGGTCCATTTTATGAGATAGAGACATCCTCACCTGCAGCCGAATTAGAGCCCGCCGGAGAGATGAAACATATCCAGAAGCTTGTCCATTTTCAGGGTGAAGAAGATCATCTGGCCCGGATCACAGACAAGCTGTTCAATTTAGACCTGGGTGAAATAGTGAAAATATTTCAATAATAATAGATAATCATTAATGAGTAAAAAACTATGTATAGGAGTTGATTTCGGAACAGATTCTGTCCGTGCATTACTGGTTAATGCTGAAGATGGTAATGAGCTCGCATCTTCTGTATTTGAATATCCGCGCTGGAAAGCAGGCTTATACTGTAATGCAGTTGATAATCAATTCAGACAACATCCTCTTGACTATATTGAAGGGATTCAAGAAACTGTACGGGAGATTTTAGAAATTGTACCCGGATCAGCCAATGAGGTAGTTGCAATGTCAATTGATACTACGGGGTCAACACCGGTTGCCGTTAATAGTGAAGGAACACCATTATCTTTACTTCCGGAGTTTGCTGAAAACCCGAATGCAATGTTCATCCTCTGGAAGGATCACACGGCTATTGATGAAGCTGATCGTATTAATGTTTTGTGCAGGTCTTGGAAAACAGACTTTAGCAAGTATTCGGGTGGAGTCTATTCTCCGGAATGGTTTTGGGCCAAGATATTACACGTTATCAATGTTGATGAGCAGGTAACCGGATCAGCCTGTTCGTGGGTAGAACACTGTGATTGGATGCCAGCCTTGCTGACAGGTAATACAGCCCCTCTGCAGATCAAAAGAAGTCGTTGTGCTGCCGGTCATAAGGCCATGTGGCACGAAGAATGGGGTGGTCTTCCCCCGGATGAATTTTTATCTGCGCTAAGCCCCGGAATGAAAGGTGTTCGCGATCAACTATACCAGGAAACATACACCAGCGATACCCGTGCAGGTACACTGTCAGGGGAGTGGTCTGAACGACTTGGGTTGAATGAATCTGTTATAGTTGGTGTGGGGGCTTTAGACGCCCATATAGGCGCTGTTGGAGGAGAGATTACCCCACATTTTCTGAGTAAGGTAATTGGCACATCTACCTGCGATATGCTTATTACTCCCGTTCAGGATGTGGGTGATAAACTAATACAGGGGATTAGCGGACAGGTTGATGGGTCAATTGTTCCGGGAATGATGGGAATGGAAGCAGGTCAATCGGCCTTCGGCGATATATATGCCTGGTTTCGTGACCTTCTTATGTGGCCATTAAAACTTACTGAAAAAGGAACGGAACAAACATACAATGAAATAAGTTCAAAAATAATAGCTGAATTAAGTATTCAGGCATCCCAACTGGATATTGGAACCACAAGTGAGCTTGCCCTCGACTGGATGAACGGGCGACGCACACCCGATGCTAATCCACATCTGAAAGGAGCCATTACAGGTTTAACACTGGGGTCCGATGCTCCCAGAATCTTCAGGGCCCTCGTTGAATCAACCGCTTTTGGAGCCAAAAAAATTGTCGACCGGTTTGCTGAACAGGGTCTGCCAGTTAATGGCATTATAGCACTGGGTGGAGTAGCCAAAAAATCTCCTTTTGTCATACAGGTGTTATCCGATGTGCTGAACATGCCGATAAAGGTGGTACGTTCGGAACATACATGCGCCCTGGGAGCCAGTATGTTTGCGGCAGTCGTTGCAGGCATACACCCAAACATAGAACATGCACAGCGAAAGATGGGAAAAGGATTTGATGTGATTTACAATCCTATTGCTGAAAATGTTGCTAATTATACTAAACTGTTCGGAAACTACTCTTCACTGGGGAAATATGTTGAGAGAAATACGGTTTCATAAGACATCAGATCATCACCGTCCCAGCTTTATTACAAATTAACTCATGTTGTATCTACCCATTTAAGCATAATTGCTATATTTGAGTTTCCGCACCACAATCTAGCCTATGGCTGAATTAAAACAGCAGGACGTAATAAGAAGAATCAGACCACGCAATATTATTTTGCCGATTGTAATCGGACTGATAATTGTGGCCTGGCTTGTATCGAGGGAACTTAGCAAAGAGTCGTCCTATGAATTATCCTTTAACAGCAGATCACTCCTGTTTATTGGCATAGCAATTTGCTGCATGATATTCAGGGACCTGGGGTATATGATCCGGATCAGGATCCTCACTGAAAATGACCTTACATGGAGAAAAGCATTCAGGGTAATAATGCTCTGGGAATTCACATCAGCTATATCACCCAGCACCATAGGCGGAACAGCCGTGGCTGTTGTATTCATACACAAAGAGGGATTAAATGTTGGCCGGGCCTCATCGGTTGTACTTATTACATCTTTCCTGGATGAACTCTATTTTGTTATTATGTTTCCGGCACTATTCTTTCTAATGAGCGGAGAGAAACTGTTTATGCAGGATACAATGATGGCCGGACGGCCCTGGTACTTTAACGAACTGTTTCTTATTGCGATGGTGGGGTACAGTATTAAGTTGATATGGGTTTTGCTGGTAGGGTACGGCATGTTTTTCAACCCATGGGGATTAAGTAATCTTATTATCAGGGTTTTCAAACTGCGATTATTAAAGAGATGGAAAGACGCTGCTGAAAAAGCAGGTGACGACATTGTGAAAAGCTCTTTACAATTCAGACAAAAATCATTTGTGTTCTGGTTAAAAGCATCACTTGCAACTTTTCTCTCATGGTCGGCACGCTACTGGGTTGCAAATGCTATTCTGGTAGCTTTCTTCAGTGTAAAAGGGCACTTCCTGTTATTTGCACGTCAGCTTATTATGTGGATAATGATGCTTATCAGTCCGACCCCCGGGGGAAGTGGGATAGCTGAAATTATTTTCTCCCGTTATCTTGCTGACTTTATTCCGCTTGAACAGCAGCATATCCCCGGAGCGGCATTAGCTATTGCTCTTATATGGAGAGCCATAAGCTATTATCCCTACCTGATTGCCGGAGCTATCATTGCCCCGGGATGGGTTAACAGAAACTTCTTAAGCAAAAAGAGAGGTGAAAAAGTTATAAAGAAAGAAAGTGATTAATTTATTATTAATTACTTTTATGTAATAAACCAAAAATTGCCTGGTTGCATAGGATTAAAATATGAGTGAAGAGATACTTAAGGCCCTTATGCAGTTATTTGCCCTTCTTGTGAAGCAGGACGGCGGGATGTTTGCAAGTGAGAGGGAATATGTCGAAACTTTTCTGAAAAAGCAATTAAGCAAGGATTCCGTTGATGAGTATATAGCACTATTTGATAAACATTCAGGTCCGGTTACAGAATCAACTCCCGGCACTGAAGACCAACCTCCATCAGTAACAGATTCAGTTAAAATTTTCAGCATCTGTAAAACAATTAATCGCACTCTTAACCAGTCTCAGAAGGTGGTTGTGCTAATGCGTCTTTACGAACTTGTAAATGCCGATAAAAGATATACCCTGCAACGGATGAATATTATCAATACCGTTTCAGAGGTATTCAGAATCAATAAGGATGAATTTAAGGGAATAGATGAATTTGTAAAACTTGAAGAGGGAGAGAAGGCTAAGAGCCCGTTGATCCTGATTTTAAATCACAGGGTGCAATGCCCTGAATGTGACAAAAAAGATGATCTGACAGATAATATCATCATGGTGCTTCAGATAGCCAGTGTTGACCTGTATTTCATAAAGCATCATTCGCATAATCAACTGTTTTTAAATGGATTACCTCTTCTACACAGAAAGATTTATACTATACCTAAAGGCAGTTCGCTAAGGTACCTGATGGGTCATCCGATATACTACAGCGATATAGCATCCCACTTTCTCGCAAAAGAGGATCTGAGCAGAATTTCATTTGTAACGAAGGATCTTTCATACGTTTTTTACGGACAAAAAACAGGGGTCAATAAGATCAATATATCTGAAAAAGAGGGATCCATGGTTGGCATAATGGGATCAAGCGGGACCGGTAAAACTACTCTGCTTAACCTTCTGTCCGGAATGACTGAGCCCTCTTCCGGTTCGGTACAGATCAATGGTATAGATATAAATCACGATAAAGAGCTGGTTGAAGGAGTGATGGGATATGTCCCTCAGGATGATCTGCTGATTGAAGATCTTTCTGTCTTTGAAAACCTCTATTACGCTGCCGCCCTGTGCTTCAGGAAACTCTCCCGCTCCGGACTGACACAACTTGTAGATAAAACTCTTCTTTCACTGGGACTCTACGAAAAAAGAGACCTCAGGGTAGGCTCTCCCCTTAATAAGGTGATAAGTGGCGGACAAAGAAAAAGACTCAATATTGCTCTTGAACTGATTCGCGAACCCTCGGTTTTATTTCTTGATGAACCCACTTCAGGCCTCTCCTCCCGCGATTCGGAGAATGTTATGGATCTTCTGCGAGAATTAACATTTAAAGGTAAGCTTGTATTTACAGTAATACATCAACCCTCATCAGAGATCTATAAGATGTTTGATAAGATGATTATACTGGACCAGGGAGGCGAGATGATCTATTACGGCAACCCGGTTGAAGCTCTTATCTATTTTAAAACCATTGACTCCCAGATAAACAGCAGTATTGGAGAATGCCCGGCCTGTGGCAATATTAACCCAGAGACGATTTTTAATATTGTGGAAACAGAGGTAGTAGATGAATTTGGAAGGTATACCGGCAAACGAAAAACCTTACCAGACTCATGGGCACAACATTTTATTAAACAATATCCTGCAGGGGAGGTTACAATAACCAGGGAATCTCCCCCTTCCAACCTTAATATTCCTTCTACTTTTAAACAATGGAGGATCTTCTCTAAAAGAGATTTTGTCAGCAAACTGGCAAACAGGCAATATGTTCTTCTAACCCTTTTTGAAGCGCCGGCACTGGGATTTATGCTCTCATATATTATTAGGTATATTGCCGATCCCTCATCCAATATCTATATATTCAGGGAAAACGAGAATATTCCTATATATATATTTATGTCGCTGATAGTAGCCCTGTTTTTAGGACTCATCACCAGTGCCGAAGAGATCTATAAAGACAGAAAAATACTTAAACGTGAATATTTTCTACACCTAAGCAAACGCGGTTACCTCCTGGCAAAAATAGGTAACCTCTTAATTATTTCAGCAATACAAGGATTTCTCTTTGTGGCCATAGCGAACCCGGTGCTTGGCATTAAAGGTCTGTATTTTCAATACTGGCTGGCATTTTTTACAACAGCTGCATGTGCAAATCTGATTGGGCTGAACATCTCGGCATCGTTTAATTCTGCAATAACAATTTATATTATCGTACCTATCATTATGATACCTATGATGGTTCTAAGTGGAGCGATGTTTCCGTTCGACAAACTTAACAGGACCATCGGAAGTGTTGAACATGTTCCGGTTATAGCTGAACTTATACCAACAAGATGGACATATGAAGCCTTAATGGTAACCCAGGCAAAGGATAACCGTTATGATGCCCTTGTTTATGAAACTGATAAGATCATCAGTGAAGCCGATTTCAATACTACTTTCAGGTTGCCTGAAATAAAAACAGCCCTTAATAAAACAGTGCTGGCCTACCGTAAAAAAGAGCTCAGCGAGGAAAACCCCGTAAAAATAAATCTCATCTATAACGAATTCCGTAAGATTGCCGAATCAGGTAAAAAAGAGGTATTTGAAAATATTGACAAGCTGAATCCAACTGATTTCAATCATATTATTGCTGAGGAAGCTCAAAACTATATCGATCATCTGATAGCTTTATATACTACTTCAAGTAACAGCGCCTTTATAAGAAAAGATAAATTTATCAGTTCAAACAGGGAAACTCTTGATCTGCTCTTTGATAATTATCATAACAGTAAGCTTGAAGATATTATTGAAAAACGGTACGAGGTTAACAAAATACTTGAATATAAAGACAACCTGATACAGAACAACGATCCCATTTACAACACCCCTGAGAATAAAAGCCCTCTAAACTTCAGAGCCCATTTTCTTACACCAACCAAGCCCATCTTTGGAATACAGGCTGACACTTTTTTCTTTAACATTATCATTGTCTGGCTAATGACCATATCCCTATATGGAATTCTCTACTTTGATCTGTTCAGGAGACTGATTAATACTTTGATAAATAAATAAATGATTGTAACTAATCAGTCGGCAATCCACCCTCCTTCGCTCTCCACTTCGTTTCGAGCTTCGGAAGGGCAAAGCAGTCCACAATCGGCAAAAAAGCAAATAACAATCAAACAATTAAAACACAATGGCAATTGAATTTAGGAACTTAACTGTATATAAAAGAAAGTTTTGATGATTTTAATAAACGATCTGAAGAAATCAGACGATTGCTTAATCATATTTCCGATAAATTGGGACTGAAAAGTGTATATAGCCTGATCTTCAGATTGCTTGCCCGGATGACTCCGGTCGGACGGGCTAACTGCCGACTGAAGATTGCCGACTTAAAGATGTAAAGAATAATGAGATTTGCTATTTTAAGCAATTCAATCTTAAGACACTGAATAGTTACGAATTTTTTATTATTTTTGTATATCTGAGCTAATAGTCAAATTTTATGAAAAGAGTTCTTGCGATTCATATATTATCTTTTTTAGTTTTATTCATAGTATCCTGTAACGGTTCCGGAAACAAAAGAGGAGAACAATATGTCTTCCCTGAGTCAGACTCCATTCCGGTTAATGAGGCAGTAAAGTTAAGCCAGGAAGCAATTGAAGATATTGTTCAGAATATAAGTTCACCCGTTGAAATGGCATCACTGCTTCAGTCTCTTGAGGTTCCCTTTATGTCAACCAACCTTGCTCCCATCAGCGATGCTGAAAGCCTTAGTACAAGTTTTCACAAAGCACTCCTCCTTGGTATTTACGGGGCTGACCTGGGATATCTAAATATTTATGAAAAAACAGGGAATGCTGTTGAGAACCTCACAACCATTAAAAACCTGGCCGATGGAATACGGGTTGGACAATTCTTCGATTTCCAAACATTGAAGAGGTTAGCCGTAAATAAAAGCAATCTTGACTCTCTGGTATTTATGTCGGTTCATTCATATAATGAGATCGATCAGTTCTTAAGGGCCAATAACAGGGGGTACCTTTCAGCGTTAATGATAACAGGAGTCTGGCTGGAAGCACAATATCTGGCTTGTGAAGTTATGAAAGACTATCCTCATGAAGAGCTTAGAAACCGCATTGGAGAGCAAAAGATAATTCTTAATGACCTTCTGCTCCTTCTCAGACCTTATAAAGATTCAAGCGATGAATATAAGACACTTTATGATAATTTTGAGGAAATTAAAAGTTTCTACAGACCAGTTAATATTACATATATTCCTGGTGAGCCCGAAACAATTGAGAAAGATGGCAAACTTATTGTTATTCAAAATGAAGAGAGCATAATCGATATAACTGATAAACAGCTCGAGGATATTATCACGATTTCCGGAGAAATAAGAAACAAAGTAATCTCATATTAAACATATGAACCGAGCATGAAAAAAATATTTGCAATATATATCTCTCTTATAATCATCTCCCTGACAGTCGGCGCACAGGACCCCCAGGAGATGGTTAGCAGATGTGCCCTGGGAATTGGAGACAATACTACATATCTAAAAGACTTTGTTATTAAGTTACCCAAGGCTGCAAATACCGAAAATATACCTGTTCATAAAGCCAATATTTATCTTATGAAAAATCAGAATTACAGGTTTACAATGTGTAACTCTGAGAATTCGGAGGGTGAACTTATTATTTCACTTTACGATAAACAAAAGCTTATAACCTCATCATTCATAAAGAAATCAGAGAATATTTACAGTTCCGTTGAGTTTTATTGTAACAAAACCGGTCTTTACCAGTTATGGTATAATTTTAAAGATGGTGAAAAAGGAATGGGAGTTGGAATAGTCTCCCTGGTAAAATAAATCTGGAAAGAAATTCTCTAAAACATTAAGAATACCAGAATAATGAGCAGGCCCCCTCTGCGCAATCTGACTTTCACCGGATCGTTTCTCTGCTAAAGCTTTAGCAACACTCAGACAGCAAGCAAAACAAGATGCAAAACCGTAAATAGTTTGATTTTACTGGAAATTATTCTACTTTTACATGATTTTTTAGCCATTAGTATATATATATAAATACTTATATAAATTCTGTGGGAACTTATTGATATAACAATATTTAGAACCTTAATCAACCAAAAAATTATGAAGAAACTGATTAAATCCTTAGTCCTTTCGACTGTAATGTTAACTTTTTCTGTATGCTTATTTGCCCAGGTAAGTGCAACTGCAACGGCATCAGCTACTATTGTTACTCCCATAGCAATTGCAAATGCATCTGATATGGATTTCGGCAACCTTGCAGTTAGCGCAACCCCGGGAACAGTTATTCTGACTCCTGCCGCTGCCCGTTCTGTAACAGGTGGTGTATCACTCCCTGCTACTACAGGAACTGTTACAGCAGCATCCTTTAACGTAACCGGACAGGCTAGTTTTACCTACTCAATAACCCTTCCGGCCGGAGCAACGACTATTACCAGTGGAGGAGGACAAACCATGACTGTTGACACGTGGACAAGTAATCCAACTCCAACAGGAACTCTTGACGGTACAGGGGCACAAACCCTTTCAGTCGGAGCTACACTAAACGTGGCCGCAGGACAAGCAGCTGGCACTTATGTTTCCGGAACTCCATTTACGGTAACAGTCAACTATAACTAGAAAATATTTATTAAAGAAGTAATCTCAAAACAGACATATTGTGAAAAGGCTTATTGTATCCATTTTCAGCCTGATATGTTTATTGTGTGTTACAGGAGTCAATGGTTTTTCCCAGATTTCCATTCCTGTAAGTGCTACAGGACAGATTTTTGCCGAGATAATTCCTGTTTTCTCAGCGAGTGAGACTTCACAAATGAATTTCGGCAGATTTTCTCCCGGTCCACAGGGAGGCGATCTTATACTATCACCAGAGAGTACTGTCTCGGTATTGGGAAGTGTGTTTAAAGGTACTGGAACTCACAATGCTGCAAGTTTCTACGTATCCGGAGATGTTGATGCAGCTTACTCAATATCCCTGCCTTCCAATCCGGTAGTAATTACCAATACTTCAAATGCAAAAACAATGCGTGTTGAAGACTGGGTCTCAATTCCATCACCAGGGATAGGTGCCGGCATATTGCAGAACGGCTTTCAGGTAGTATATGTTGGCGCCACTCTAAAAATTGGTACACTTAATGACAATCCTGTTGGTACATACTCAGGATCTTATACCATAACCTTCGACTTTAATTAACGGCTTAATATATAATTTAATCCAATGTTAAAAATCAGATCGTACTTATCACCTGAATTTTCCCGGATTGCCAGGATAAAGTCAGTACTGCTATCTCTAATACTGACATTCGCATTCTTGCTCTGTTTATCAATAGATTTAAGTGCTCAGGGGAATCTCCTTATAACTCCAAGGAGGGTGGTATTTGATGGATCAAAAAGATCGATTGACCTGAACCTTGCAAATACTGGCCATGACAGTGCAACCTACGCTATTTCCCTGATACAGATCCGGATGACCGATGATGGTGGATTTGAGACCATAACAGAGCCAGATCCCGGTCAACGATTTGCAGACAGGTTTATTCGCTTTTTTCCCCGGTCGGTTACTCTTGCTCCCAATGAAGCCCAGGTTGTAAAAATCCAGATCACAAGGAGAAGTCAACTGGAGGAGGGTGAATATCGCTCACATTTTTATTTCAGGTCTGTGCCAGATATAAAACCACTTGGAGAAGAGGAATCAGTAAGAGATACAACTACAATCTCAGTAAAGCTTACTCCTGTATTTGGCATCACGATACCAGCTATTATAAGAGTTGGAGAGCCATCTATCAGGGTAAACCTTTCGGATCTCTCTTTTGAATTGGAAAATAATTCTGAGCCCAGTCTGGAGTTTATGTTTAACCGCTCCGGAAATATGTCTGTTTACGGAAATCTGGCTGTAGACCATATATCACCTACAGGAAATGTAACCCGTGTAGCTATTGCAAATGGAGTAGCTGTCTATACACCAAATACTATCAGAAGATTTAAACTTAACCTGATGAAGGATTCGGGGGTGGATTACACCACAGGTAAATTAAAGGTTTTTTATTCGGCTCCATCTGATGTAAAACCTGCCCGATTTGCTGAGGCAGAATTGATCCTCCAGAGATAGTCAACTCAAATTGTCATCCATTTTGCTATAATTTACGTGATAGATTATGTTAAAGTCAAATCTGATCTACAAATTAATTACGGTAGTCGCTGTTACGTTTATTACAGTGGTCGCCCATGCACAGGTTAATGGCGACTATCAAACCAGGGCTACCGGTAACTGGGATAGCAACACTTCCTGGCAAGTCAGAAGCGGAGGTGCCTGGGTTAACTGTGCTGCCGGCGACTATCCCGGAGCTGCAGCAGGTGCCGGAACGGTAAATATTCAAAACGGTCACACCCTGACAGTTACTGCAAATGTATCAAACAGTGTCGGAGCCTTAAGTATTGATGGGGGAACCAGTGATTCTTATGTCCAGTTTAGCGGATCTTTTTCATTAACCGTTTCGGGCCAGACATATCTGAATTCTAATAGTAACTGGGATTATAAAGCTGTGCTTGTTGATGCCGGAGTATTCAGGACCGGATCAATTGATGCAAATTCAAGCGGAAACAGGAGGGATGCATTTATCAGAATTTCAACAGGCGAAGTTAGGGTTGATGGCAATATCAGCCTTAATGCCAATAGTAGACGAACATATATTTTATTTACAGGTAATGGAGACCTGTATGCAGGAGGTACAATTTCAGGAGGAAATATAACAAGTACTGTTAACGGGGGCAACACTGATCCCACTTCGGGCACAGTATTATTCAATGGCTCAGCAGCCCAAAACATTGGCGAGTATACCTACTACAACCTTACAACAGATAATTCATCGGGCCTTTCCCTTACAGCAGATGTAACAGTTAACAACTCGCTTACTATGACCTCCGGCGATATTACCACCGGGTCAAACACTCTTATTCTCGACAATAGCACCTCCGGGAACCTTGTATACAGCTCCGGTACCATCATAGGCTCGCTACAAAGAGCTGTTGACACCCCGACCGGTACTGAATATCTCTTTCCTGCAGGAACAGCTGCCAACTATAATCCACTCAAAATAAGCTGTACTAACTTAACAGCAGGTGATCTGATAGTAAGGTTTCAGGCTTCTGATATTGGTACTGCAGGACTCCCTCTTACTGACGGGAGTGTTGAAATTACAGACCGCCATACAACTGGCTATTGGACAATAATAGCATTAAACGGGATGGCATCTACCAATTACGATGTTAATCTGAACTCTACCGGGTTTACAGGAATAAATTCCGGTGCCAGAATACTCAAAAGGACATCCGGAGGCAACCTTACGGTTGATGGTACCCATGGCTCAGTGTCAGGTGCTGAGATTACACGTACCGGTCTAAGTGGCATATCAACAACTTCCACTGATCTTGCAATAGGGAAATCAGGTCTGACAATCACAACTCAACCCGCAGATTATGCAGGATGCAGTCCATCATTTACTATTGCTGCAACAGGAGTGCCTACGCTTACATACCAGTGGCAGGAGGATGACGGAGGTGGATTTTCAGATATTACCAACGGGGGCATGTACAGCGGAGCCACCTCCACAACACTGACAATAACGGGAGTCACAGGATCAATGACCGGATATCTCTACCGGTGTGTTGTAACAGACGGAACAAGCTCATCTGAAACAAGTAATAGTGCCACGTTTACTTACAGTCTACCGGTAGTAACTATGGGATATGATTACTCACTAGACCTCACCCTGGACGCTGCCTCAGGATCAAACGACCTGACTGATTTTCCGGCGCTTATAAGTATTACAAACTTATCCCTCCGGTCAGAAGCCAACGGGGGTCATGTGTCAAGTGTAAGTGGTTATGATATTATTTTCACAAATAACGACGGAAGCAAACTGGATCACCAGCTGGAGTATTTTGACCCTTCAACAGGCGAATATACAGGATGGGTTCGTATTCCTGTATTATCGAGTTCATCAATTACTACAATAAAGATGACATACGGCAATTCAACAATTTCTTCCGATCCCTCGGTTGAAACTGTCTGGACCACCGGCTATAAAGGTGTCTGGCACCTTAACGGAACAGATTTTTCTGATGCAACACAGTATTCAAACGATGGTACCAATAACGCAACCTCAGATATTACCGGTAAGATTGCTGGCGGAAGAGGCTTTAACGGTTCAAGCTCATTTATACAGGTTGCAACAAATGGTTTTGTCCCCAATGATAATAACCAGACAATAAGTATCTGGGCTAAATATGCAACAGCCCCTTCCGGAAACCGAAACCTTATTTCGTTTCAGAACGCAGCAGCATCATCTGCCATTCAGGTCGGATTCAGGGGAGGAAACATGGTAGCCTGGAAATGGGGAGGCACTGTGCTGGCTAATGCCGGCTCCTCTCCTTCAACTAACACCTGGCACTATTATGTCTATACATATGATGGCACAAACAGTCGTATTTATGTCGATGGTGTTGAAATGGACAATTCAACTGTTGCTCCGCAAACTGCAATGCCTTCGGAGGGCAATATCGGAAGATACAATAATGGTGAATATATTAATGCTGATCTGGACGAACCCCGATTCTCAATAAGTCCTAAAACCGGCGGATGGATTCTTACAGAGTATAATAACCAGAACGACCCTGCTTCCTTTATCTCATTTGGGACCGAAACCGCCAACTCAATTCTTACCTCCATTGGACTCTGTTCTACTACTTATACTCTTAATCAGGGGCTCCCAACAGGTGGCACATACAGTGGCACAGGAATAAGCGGAACCAATTTTGACGCTTCTGTTGCAGGTGTTGGTACACATACAATCACTTATACATATTCTGAAGGAGGATCATGTACTAACAGTGCAAACAAGGATATTATTGTTACGGCTCTTCCGGGCGCACCTGGTGCCAGCGACAAAGATTGTTGTGTAACAAATATCTCGGACCTTGAAGCTTCAGGCAGTAATCTTAACTGGTATTCTGACGCCGGACTTACCACAAATGTTGGATCGGGAACGCCATTTGCCACCGGCGAAACTACCACCGGTACATATACCTATTATGTAACACAAACCGTTAATGGTTGTGAGAGTTTAGCTACAACAGTAGCCCTTAGGATACATAATAGTATCACTATAGATACTCAACCCCAGGCTGCTACAATTTGTGATGGTGAGAACGCTACATTTACAGTGGCAGCATCGGGCTATAATCTCTCCTACCAGTGGCAGGAAGACGGCTCAAATATTACCGATGGTGGTATATATAGTGGTGCTAACACAGCAGGTCTCACCCTTACCGACCCGGGACTATCCAATGACGGAAATCTATATCGCTGTATTATTACAGGATTATGTGGTACATCTCCCCAAAACAGTGATGCTGTACTGCTTACAGTTACTCCCCTGCCTGTTGCCACTTTTTCCTATTCAGGATCTCCATATTGTCCCACAGCAGCAAATCCACTCCCAACATTCTCAGGCGGTGGAGTGGCTGGTACATTTTCATCAACTGCAGGCCTGGTATTTGCAAGTACCGCAACAGGTGAGGTAGATCTGGCATCAAGCACACGTGGAACATATACGGTAACGAATACAATAGCAGCTTCAGGCGGTTGTGGTATCGTTATAGAAACCAGTCCTATTACAATTATTCCCGGTCTTATCTGGACAGGAACAACAGATACTGATTGGAATACTGCCGGAAACTGGTCGTGCGGATATATCCCGGACAGTTCAACACCAGTTCAGATACCCAATGTTACGAATAAGCCAGTTTTAAGCAGTGGTGCAATTGCTACAGTTAGTGACCTTACAATTGACTCAGATGCATCGCTTACAATATCAGGAAACACAATCCGGATCTCGGGCTTAATTACCAATAATGGTACATTTACAGCGAGTAATGGCATTATTGAGATGAACAGTGGTGCCGCTCAGCTTATAGGTGCTGATATCTTTGAGAATAATACCATCCTGGATCTTATAATAGATAATCCATCCGGGGTTACAATAGCCGGTCCGCTGAATATAACAGGAATCCTCTACCCCACTAACGGAAATCTTGCTACCGGAGGCTATTTAACTATGGCATCGGATGCAACGGCAACAGCCTTAATCAGCGGTACAGGCAATGGAACAATAACAGGCAATGTTACAATGCAGCGCTACCTCCCGGAACGGTTCGGATACAAGTATTTCAGCTCACCATTTCAATCGGCAATAGTAAATGAGTTCGGTGATGATATGGACCTCGCCTTCTGGTATCCAACGCTTTTTAAATACGATGAGAGCAGGACTACTTCCGGCTGGGTTGATTACACTGATCCTTTAGGTGTTCTTGAACCATTGCATGGCTATGCAGTTAATTTTGGTTCCACACTAAGCTCCGATACTGTTGATGTAACCGGTTCGGTAAATAGCGGATCACTTTCCCTTACTCTTTATAATAATAACAATACCTACACCCAGGGGTTAAATCTTGTTGGGAACCCATACCCCTCACCAATCGATTGGGACGCCGCTTCGGGGTGGACAAAAACCAATATTGACGACGCTGTATATTATTTCAAGTCGAGCACAACGGACCAGTATGGTGGCACCTACAGCTCCTATATCGGCGGTGTGTCCAGTGATGGCCTTGTTTCAAATGTAATCCCGTCAATGCAGGGCTTTTTCATACATGTAACTGATGGCGCCTATCCTGTTACCGCTACCTTCGGCATGAATAACAGTGTCAGGATAGCCGATAAGACACACTCATTCAGTAAATCTAAATCGTTTATAACTAAATCAAAAGGGGCATATCCGCTAATCCGTCTGTCTGCATTATTCAACGATGATTCCACCTCAATGGATCCCTGCGTAATCTATCTTCATCCCTTTGCCACTACCGGCTTCGATTATGAGAGAGATGCTCTTAAGCTTCTGAATACCGACTTCACTGTTCCAAATATATATTCAACACTTCCCGACAATAGAAAGCTATCGATTAATGCCCTCCCTGAAACACTTGAATTCCCCAAAAGAATACCTCTTGGCATTAAAGCTAACAGAAGCGGTAATATTGTAATCGGGTTGCAGGATATTGACGATTTCTTTTTGAATTACGATATCTATCTATATGATAGTCAAGCATCAGTGAATCAACGTCTTTCAACCGACACCGATTACGCAGTATGGCTTGAACCAGGAGAGTATCATAACAGGTTCTTCCTGGATATAAATATGGTAACAACAGATATCAGCGATGATAATCCTGCTCCGGAGCTATTCAGAGCCTTTGCCTCAGATGGTTTCCTCAGGGTGGATATATTTGAAAATCCTGTTGGGAAAGGGGTCCTTATCATTACCAATATTCTCGGCCAGCTTGTTGAGAAACATAATATTCATACATCCGGACATTTCGAGTTCCATACAGCTTTTGGCAATGGGCTCTATATAGTTAGCTACAACTCCGGGAAAAGAATAGAGTCTAAAAAGATATTTATTAGAAATTGATGAGAAAGCAAATCAGAAGATACTGGCTTAAGGCAGGATTATTAATCTCAATATTATTGATTAGGGCTACTGCAAATATTTATTCTCAGGAACCACCTCCAAGACCAATTACGGTAACAGTAACAGCTCAAACTCTTAGTTTCGGGGCATTTTCCCATGGCGCTGTCGGAGGAACTGTTACTATTAGTTCCGGTGGGCTGCGTTCCGCTACAGGAGATATTATTCTGCTTTCTCTCGGATATCCATTTTCGACAACACTCTACGAGGTGGTTGCCAATCCTGGAACAGTAGTATCTGTATTAAATGGTCCGGATGTAGTATTGCCTGGAAGTAACGGCGGTTCGCTATCGCTCCACATAGGTAGCTCCAACCCGGTATCACCTTTTGTAACAACAGCAGTACCACCCGTTCCGACACTTTTAAATATTGGAGGCACTATTACAGTTGGTAATTCAGTAGCCAATCCACCCGGAGACTACAGTGGTACATACGATATTACTTTTATCCAGGAATAATCAATCCGAATAAAACAGGTAAAAAGAGAATGGCAATAAAAAAAGCATACATCAATAAAATTTTCTCTTGTATGCTAAAAACCCCAGCCAGGTATTTAACTATTCTTTTGCTTCTGTTTTTTGTTATTCCCCAGACCCATATCTCTGCCCAAAATGAGGCTGAATACTATGAAATTTCTATAAATCTTGATATTCCACGAGTAGGCGGCACTGAAGTTGATGCTGTAATCAAGGGAAAAGAGCTTTATATTTCAATCGCTAATCTCTTTGATTTTCTAAAGATCAGAAATATTGCGTCCCCTGAATTAGAATCTGTTTCAGGCTTTTTTATCACCCCTGATACTGAATATAGTATTAACAGAACTACTAATCAGATTCATTATCAGGATAAAATATATGACCTTGAATCTGGTGATCTGATCCGGACTGAATCAAGTCTCTACCTTAAATCATCGCACTTCGGAAAAGTTTTTGGGTTGGAATGCATATTCAATTTCCGGACTCTTTCCGTAAGAGTCGACACTAAACTTGAGTTACCTATAATCCGTGAAATGCGCCAGGAAGAGATGCGAAAAAACCTGACCCGGCTCAAAGGGGAGATAGAGGCTGACACGATAGTCGGCAGGAGCTACCCATTATTTAAATTTGGGATGGCTGACTGGTCTGTGATTGCTACGGAAGAGATCAATGGAAATTCGGAAACAAGGCTAAACCTGACTCTCGGATCAATGATTGCAGGAGGAGAAGCAACAGCCTCTATAAACTATGACAGTAAGAATCCGTTTACCGGGAAACAACAATATTACCTGTGGCGGTATGTTAATAATGACCACAATTTTCTACGGCAAGTAAAAGCAGGAAAAATAACCACCAATGCAATTTCTACAATCTATAATCCAGTAGTTGGAGTACAACTAACCAATACTCCTACAACATTCAGACGATCTTTCGGCACCTATACACTCAGTGACAGAACCGAACCCGGCTGGATAGTAGAACTATATGTAAATAGTGTACTGGTGGATTATATTAAAGCTGATGCCTCAGGATTCTTCTTATTCGAAGTACCACTTGTTTATGGGAATTCAATGGTGAAGCTCAAATTCTTCGGTCCCTGGGGCGAGGAGCGAACACGTGAGCAAAATATCAACATCCCGTTTAATTATCTTCCGGCAAAAACAATGGAGTATAATGTTAGCGCAGGTATTGTTGAGGACTCATTTAATAGTAAATTTTCTAAAGCTAACCTGAATTATGGCGTTTCCAGAAGTCTTACAATAGGTACAGGGATAGAGTACCTTTCATCAGTATCCACAGGCCCCCTTATGCCATATTTCAATACCTCATTAAGAATTACCAATAACCTGCTCTTCTCAGGTGAATATGTGCTTGGGGTAAAAGCAGGAGGAGCCCTCACCTATCGTCTACCATCGAATCTGCAGTTTGATCTTAAATATAGCCTGTATGATAAAAACCAGGAAGCTATAAACTACAACTACAGGGAGGAGAGAAAAGCAGTTATTTCAATGCCCCTTCGAATAGGTAAATTCTCATCCTATAATCGTATTAGCCTCAACCAGCTAGTGCTCCCTTCATCGAAGTTCACTACAGGCGAATGGCTTTTCTCAGGTTCTGTTTTCGGAGTTAATACAAACCTAACTACCTATGCTCTCTTTATTGATCATGGCAAGCCTTATATATATAGTAATCTGTCACTTGCATTAAGACTTCCGGGCCGTTTTGTGCTAATGCCACAAGCTCAGTACGGATATACCCAAAATATGTTTTTATCAGCAAAAATAAGACTCGAAAAACATCTGATCGACCATGCATTTTTGAATATCTCTTTTGAACAGGATTTCAGAAGTAATATGAGTATGGCTGAACTTGGATTTCGATATAACTTCTCTTTTGCACAAACAGGTGTTACAGCCAGACAATCAAATAGAAAGACAACACTTGTACAGTATGCCAGGGGTAGCCTGATAAATGACTCTAAAACCAAGTACCTGAAGACAGATAACAGACCCAATGTTGGTAAAGGGGGAATTATCATTAAACCATTCCTTGACTTCAATGCAAACGGAAAGAGAGATCCCGGTGAATACGGAGCTCCCGGATTGAACCTTAGAGCCAACGGTGGTCGTGTCGACAAGACCGAAAAAGATACTATTATCGCTATTCTTGGTCTGGAACCTTACACTTCCTGCCTTATTGAATTAGATCCCAATAGTTTTTATAATATAGCATGGAGACTACCTTACCAAACCCTGAGCGTAATTGTAGATCCAAATATCATGAAAAGTATTGAAATACCTGTAACGATTGTAGGAGAAGCCTCGGGATGGATCAGGCTTGACAAGGATGGTAAAAAAAGAGGCCTTGGACGAATTATTGTCAACTATTTTACTGAAGATTCTGAGCCCGCAGGCAGAACACTGACTGAAGATGATGGATATTTCAGCTATTTCGGACTGGCCCCAGGCAAATATTTTGTTCAGGCAGATACAACTCAGCTTAATAGATTAGGAATGGTATCCATCCCTGATTCATTACATTTTAGTATCCAAACTTTAATTGATGGTGATATAGTTGACGGACTGGATTTCACCCTGAGTATGAAGCCGGCTGACACTTCAGATATCGAGCCTGAGACTCGACAGGAGCCTGTTGTAAAAAAGGATACAACATATATGATTGTCCACGAGGTAATAGAAGAGCTTATAACAATTACAGAAGACAGCTGGGCGATACAACTGGGAGCTTTCAAACAAAAGTCAAATGCTGAACGATTACGGAAAACACTCCAGAACCTTCTGGATAAAAATGTTGAATTAGTTATCGAAGGTGATTTCTATAAGGTGCGCATTCTTGATCTAAAAGACCGGGAAGAAGTTGATGATAATTTATCTATCCTGAACGATAATGGATTTAAAGAATTCTGGGTAATAAGGCTTAAGGCAAAACAGCAACAACTTGTCCTTACGGAGGTGCAGGACACGATTGCAAAGATTACCGAAACAATCATTGAAACACCTGCTCCGGCAATTACTCCCGACATGTCAATCCAGGTAGGTGCTTTCCGCAATGAATCCAATGCTCTGGCACTAAAAGAGAGGCTCTCAATAATTGATAAAAGAGTTGATATTGTCTCTGAAGATGGATACTATAAAGTCAGGATAGCCGGGTTTAACTCTCTTGAAGAAATGGGAAAAATGATCCCGTCTCTAGGGTTGCTTGGATTAAGAGATATCTGGATACTGCCTGTAAAAAAACAGGAAGAACAGATCCCTGTTTCAAAAGAGCGCCAAATAGAACAATTGGCTATCCAGCCAATAGTACCCGGGGAAAGGATTGATACCTCTCTTGAAAAAGAAAAACTAAAAATAAAAGAACCAACAATTGCCCTTCAGGTCGGGGTGTTCCCTAAACGTACACAGGCAATGCGGGCAAAGAGAAAAATAGAATCGAAATTAAACCTTCCTGTTGAAATTGTTCAGCAATGGGATTACTACCGGGTTATAGTTACCGGATTCTTTACCCGAGAGGAGACCCATAAGTATTATCCGGAACTTGCAGGTCTGGGATTTTCCAGCATCACTCTGATTAATAACTACAAATAATGAGAGTTTGACCCACCATGGCTTTCTGGTAAAATAAGGCTAGAAAAGAACTTTTTCTAACTGCATAGCCAGTACTGATAAAAACAGAATAGCAAATAGAACATTTGCTATTTTTTTATTCTTCGAAAATACAATAAAATGTGAAGTCAGATAAGCATATGGTACAAGTAGAATGTAAATTACTTCAGCAGAAACTCCAGGTATAATTAAGTATATTACTACCGAAATCACCATCATCCATAACAGTAAATAGAATGTTTTTCTGGAACGCACTTTCTTTTTGTTGAAAACCGAGAGAAGGTGAACTAAAAAAATAATTAATGCCAACAGGTTAACAGACCCTGCAATAATACGCAATGGGGTCCACGGCAGAGAAACCTCTTCAGAAATAATATTCCGGACAATTATGTCAGTAAATGAGGCAAGATCGAGACCTTTAATATAATAGCCTGCATAAACAACAATATATGGTGCTACCAGTCCGAAAACCGAAACTGCCAGTTCCCTGATGTTGAATGTCCGTAAAATGACAATGCCTGCAAGAACAATTATATAAAACCATATAATATTAAAATATAGCATGCTGGCAATCCCGATCAATAAAGAAGAATCAAAAAAATTGTAGGCAATCCCTGATTTCCTGTATGCAGCCATTACCTTGTCAAATGCAATAATAAGTAGCAGAGTTGCAGGTATTACCATGCTAAATTTTTGCATGTCCGGCAATAATCCGCTGCAAATGATATAAACAGAAGCAGGAAGGAATGTCCGTTCAGTAATAAAAAACAGCCTCGTATTAAAATTTACAAGATAAAAACCTATTACAAAGACCAATAAAAATGCAAGAATTAACCCGGTAACAGGATTCCCCGATAATATACCCTGTAACAACCCGGCAAGAAGCATTGGCGTAGCAGAAACATAGTCAGTATAATCAACCCGGTTAATTATAGGCTGAAACCAAACCAGTGCACCGGTAAGTATAATAAGTAAAATTGTTCCCGGCCCTGCTCCCCTGTAATACTTTACAACCATTTCCTATTTAAGATCAAATCCAATATCCTTTCTGTAGTATTTACCTTCAAAATCAATTATACCCGCATTTCTGAATGAACCGGAGAGGGCATCATCCATCGTTTTGGCATAAGTACTTAATGCAATTACCCTCCCTCCTGATGTTACAACGTTTCCCCCCTCATACCTGGTTCCGGCATGAAATGCTATACTGCCCTCAACAGAATCTATCCCGCTGATATGCTTTCCTTTTTCATATACGCCGGGATAACCACCTGATACCAGCATAACTGTTGTAACAATCTTATCAGATATCTCCAGGGTTCGTTCTTTAAGGTTACCTTCTGCAACACCTTCAAAAAGATCAAACAGATCACTTTCTATACGGGGTATAACAACTTCTGCTTCCGGATCGCCCATTCGAACATTATATTCAATTACCGTTGGTTCTCCATCACAATTCATAAGGCCAATAAAGATAAAACCCCTGTAATCAATTTTCTCCTTCATTAAACCAAAAAGTGTTGGCTTAACTATCTTTTCATCAACTTTGTCCAGAAACTCAGCAGTTGCAAAAGGTACCGGAGAAACTGCCCCCATACCTCCTGTATTCAATCCTGTATCACCCTCCCCGATACGCTTATAGTCTTTTGCCTCGGGTAGTATTTTGTAATCTTTACCATCGGTAATAACAAAAACAGATAATTCAATCCCCGAAAGAAACTCTTCTATGACAACCCTGTCTCCGGCAGACCCGAACTTTCCGGCAAACATAGACTTTAGTTCATTAACAGCTTCATCATAATCACTGATTATAATCACACCTTTCCCGGCAGCAAGCCCATCGGCTTTAAGAACATAAGGAGGAGACATACTCCTTAAAAACCCGGCAGCCTCATCAATTTCATCACCTGTGAAACTTCCGTACGATGCCGTAGGGATACCATATTTTACCATAAATTCCTTGGCAAAATCTTTACTCCCCTCAAGGCTGGCCCCCCTGCTGTCAGGGCCTATTACAGGAACATCCTTAATCTCACTGTCTGACTCGAAAAAGTCCCTGATCCCCTTCACAAGCGGAACTTCAGGTCCGGGAAAAACCATTCCGATATCATTTTCAACTACAAATTTCTTAATTGCTCCAAAATCTTCAGGTGAAATGTTTACATTGTCACCAACCAGCATTGTTCCGGCATTACCGGGAGCAATAAAAACCCTTGTGACTTTTCTGCTTTGTGATAATTTCCACGCAATTGTATGCTCTCTTCCTCCCGATCCAAGTACCAGTATATTCATCTCTTTTTCTTTCAAAATTAGTATATCTCCGTTAATAATAAAATTGGAATAATGCTTGCCCCGAGAAATGCGACGTTTGCCCAATTGACAGATCCCTCTCTGCAACCTTCGCCCCGAATCCTCGGTGCTTCGGCTGGCAAAGCGGGATGACAATTCAACTATTCAACTTCTTCTTCCAAAGCTAAGCTCAGGTCGCTGAAAGTAAATCCCATATCCCTGCAAACTGTGATTAGTTCTTTAAGTATGACGGGTGATTTACTAATAATATTATCATGCAGCAGCAATATCGATCCGGGTCTCACTTTCCTTTTCAATACATCTATTATATTATCTGCCGTAAAGGCTTTGTCAAAATCATATAGCATAAGGTCCCAGAAAACAATTCTGAATTTCTTCTTTAATTCGAGATACTGCGAAATACGTATCTGTCCATATGGTGGTCTGAATAGTAGTGACCCGGTAACTTCAAAACCTCTGGCTACATCATCAAGGTAATCCTTCCTGCCGGTCTTCCATCCCGAAAAATGATTATACCCGTGATTGGCAACGGTAAAATTATTCTGTTCCAGCAGACCGGCAATCTCATTCATCTTTTCATAATTTGCACCATTACAGAAAAATGCAGCCGGAATATTCTCCTTCCTGAGGAGGGAAATAATATTTTCTGTTACACCGGGTGTCGGGCCATCATCAAAAGTAAGAAAGATATCATTGCCAGAGGTCTTAATCCTGAAAACTGCATCAGTAAAAAGTGTCCTGTATAACCATGGGATCCTGTAAAACCTCATCAGAATGCCTGGTTACGATACAATTCATCATAATACTTTTCGAGATCCTGCCTGACCGGCTCCGTAAGCTCTGTAAGATTATAATTCATCGTGAAACTGTACACCCCTTTTAACGCTTCCATATTTAAAGCTATAACAATATCAAGATCATACCTCCTGGGAATATCGAGCATTACAATATAATCGAGATACTCCTTAGACCCTTTAACTACACAATTGATGATCTCCATTGCCTTATCTGTCTCTCCGCAAAGGAGATATGCATTAATTATTCCGAGTGAATAATAGTCAAACGGTATCTTATCCCCCGGGATAACTTCTTCGCTTCTCTCAAGAACCTCAATTGCCCTGACCTTGTCACCCTCCATGTATAATGCATTGGCAAGCATTCCGAACATCCTCCTGAAATTACCGAACATCCTGCGGTTAATCTCATCCATGTAAACTTCCGGATCGCTTGCGTTACCCCATTTGAACCTGTTCATTATATTATCATACATCTTATCTGTATCGATATATCCTATATCGGACAGATTGCCTCCGGAAGAATCGAGGGGAACAATACGGTATGCCAAACCTTCCAGTTGAAAAAATTCTTCAAGCCCTTTATAATTAGAGGGAGGCACAGTAGTAGCATAATAAATTGGTCTGTTCCATTTATTAGTCGCAATCATATCCATGATTGCAAGATCGTTCTTACGTAATTCCTTTCCCTTAAATTTCCAGATGATCTCAGGAAGGAGCCTGTTAAGTTGTGACTCTTTAACGGTACCATTTGAAACAACTCTGGCTGAATCAACAGGGATAATAAACTGACCGGCAGGAATATAATTCAAATAATCACCTCGCCCGGTAAAATCTATCCTGGCCCGCTGATCATCCATCCCGGCAAATTTAACCAGGTCGAGAATCTTTACCGGCCTGTCGATTTGCTTTACTATTGGTAGTTGATCCCTTTGTCCGGGCCGGTATTTATCATGTTCAAGGGTAAAAGGTAACGGGTTGGAATCATACGCTTTCTGTCTCAGCATATCAATATACCAGCTTGCTGCCAGATAACTCAGGTTTGCAACACGCACATCGGTACGTATTCCCTCAACATCCTGTGCATACCATACCGGAAAAGAGTCATTATCACCATATGTAAAAAGTATTGCCCCTTCATCGCATGAATTAAGATAGTTTGCTCCTATATCCCTTGCAGTATAACGGCCTGAACGATCATGATCATCCCAGTTTTGAACAGCAAAGAGCAACGGAACAGCAACAAAAGAGAGAGCCAATGTTAATACAACCGAAAGGCCCGGACTAATAACCTTTTTTACCACATCGTAAAGCAAATAAAAGCCCATCCCTATCCAGATTGCAAAAGCATAGAAAGAACCGGAATATGCATAATCTCTCTCTCTTGGCTGGAGCGGATACTGGTTAAGGTATACCACAATTGCTAATCCTGTCATAATAAATAGGGTTAAGACAACCCATAAGCTGTTTTTATCTCTGAGGTATTGCCAGATAATCCCTGCCAGTCCAAAAAGCAGGGGCAGAAAGAAGTAGCTGTTTCTTGCTGGATTATTCTTCAGATCAGAAGGAAGAGTCTCCTGGTCTCCAAGCCTGATACTATCGAAACCGTCGAAACCGCTGATCCAGTTTCCATGGATAACATTCCCGTTACCCTGTATATCATTCTGCCGTCCTGCAAAATTCCACATAAAGTACCTGAAATACATATATCCCACCTGGTATCTGAAAAAGAAACGAAGATTCTCGGAGAAGGTTGGACAAACAAACTCCTTGTTCCCCTGG
This sequence comes from Bacteroidales bacterium, assembly GCA_030596125.1. GTDB lineage: Bacteria > Bacteroidota > Bacteroidia > Bacteroidales > VadinHA17 > JAUVKT01. The sequence continues at coordinate 26,904 of JAUVKT010000024.1, forward strand.
CTAGTCGGAATGTTAATTTTCTTACCCTTTATTTCGCCCCAATATTCATATTCGCGTATGTGCCGGTCATCACTACTGTACATCCGTGGAAATATTGTTATAAAACGATCATCAAAAATGTATTTGTTACGCTTATAAGGAGTATATTTCCCATCCTCTTTGATATACCCCCCTGTCCTTTTCTTCTCATCTACTAACGGAGCAGAATAATAAATCCCTTTTAACAGGGGTGTACTGCCATACTGTTCGCGGTTAACATAATAAATCATAGAAAATACATCCGAAGGATCGTTCTGATTCATCGGAGGCCTGGCATTAGCCCTTATCATTACCATAGCTATTGACGAGTACCCGATAATAATTACTGTAAACAGTGTAAGTGCATAATTAAGTATTATCTTTTTCTTTCTCATAGAATAAGATATCCCCCAAACAATAGCTGATCCAAGTGTAATTATATATATATACAGACCTGTATTATAGGGCAACCCAATTTTATTAACAAAGAAGAGCTCAAACCATCCTGCTGCCTTAACCGCGTAGGGGAGTATTATAAAGACCAGTAAAAAGAGAATACCTGCTGAAAAAAGAAGGGCTTTTAAGATACCTTTTGGAGAAGACTTATAATTTCTGAAATAAAATACCAGCACAATCGCCGGGATAGCCAGTAAATTTAACAGATGAACTCCTACCGATAATCCCATGAGATATGCAATAAGTACCAGCCACCGGCCTGCCAGTTTATTATCTCTCTCATTCTCCCATTTAAGAATAGCCCAGAAAACAACCGCCGTAAAGAGAGATGATGTGGCATAAACTTCTCCCTCAACAGCAGAAAACCAAAATGTATCTGAAAAAGTATAGCCAAGAGCTCCGATAACTCCCGCTCCAATTACCGGTATTATTTTTGCTCCCTCCAACAGATTGCCACCTGATACAATATTTCTTACCAGATGGGTGATCGTCCAGTAAAGAAACATGATCGTAAATGCACTTGCCAGGGCAGACAATATATTCACCATCATAGCAACTTTCGACGGATCTCCGAAACTGAAAAGAGAAAATACTCTTGCAAGAATCAGGAAGAATGGAGCTCCGGGGGGATGACCCACTTGTAACTTCCATGCTGACAGGATAAATTCTCCACAATCCCAGAAGCTGACTGTTGGTTCGATTGTAAGCAGGTAAACAAGTCCCGATACGAACAACAAAATCCAACCCGTAATGGTATTTACTCTTTTGAATGATATGATGCCACTTTTCATATGTTTATTATTTAATTTTTATTGGTCATATGCAGCTCTCATGACAAAATTTAATCATACCACTGTGTGTTAAAATAGAATAAATTTTGTCATGTTCGGTTCATATACTAATTCTTAGCTGTTAATTATAAACCAATAAATATATTTAATTATTCACTATTACTTACAAAAAATCTCCACTGCTTGTTTTTCCATATATCACCTGCATAATCTATCCCGATCCTTGTGCCCTTTAGAACCTTAATAGATTCCCTCTTTTTCTCTTCTATCCAGATCAGGTCAGATGTTACCAGGTCAATCCCATAAAACGATCTGTCGATGGATAACCCCTTTGATAGTTTTCCCGGTCCATCAAAACCCGTAACTCCCCTTATAAGTACTGCCTGTGGGTTATCAGCTTCGCCTGTAACAATATTAAGCATCCAGTAGATCCCATAGATCAAATAGATATAAAGTTTTCCGCCTGTATGATACATTACCTCAGTTCTGGGGGTACGCCCTTTACTGGCATGACAAGCAAGGTCATCTGATCCCCTGTATGCTTCAACCTCAGTAATCATCCATTGCTGTAACGGGAATCCTGGTTTGTTAATAGATAAATATCTGCCGGGTAACCCGGGAGCTACCTCAAGCACATCTCTTATATAAAAATCCCTTTCTAACCTCACAAATCAAAATATAACAGGTCCTCTAACTATCATTAAGTACCAGCAGGGTATAAAAATAGGAAAAAAAGGTTACGCCTGTATGCATATCAAGTGTGTCATCTCCCAGGAATGATAAAACCGAAACCGTGGCAAAAATTATAAATACCCAATTTTTATAGCTCCTGTTAATTATTACCGGAATTATAAGTGCTGCCCAAAAAAGAATGAACCCGAAAATCCCGAAAGTAGCAAAAACTGTCAGGAACTGATTATGAGTTATCCTTCTGGATTCCGTATCAAGAGGTGAATTATCCAGATCAAATTGTTTAAGGATCTCATTTTTAAAATCACCGGTTCCTGTGCCAAAAAGAAAGTTGGATCTTATTACACCGGTACAGTTTTTTAAATATTCTATCCTCTGTGTAATCGAGTGTCCCTGAGGATTTCCTCCTCTCCGGTAATTATCGATTTGCCACAACGTCTCGTAGATCTTATCCTTCAACCCCGTTCCATCCTTATAAATAACATTGGCATACCCTTTCTCTATCATTGCAATATCACCAGGGTAAAGCAGTGAAATAGCAACTGAATCCTTTTTAAGTCCGAGTGAACTAAGGTACCTTATCAGTGTAAACCTTAACTGATGACCTTTGGCATCTTCAACCCAATAACCAATATTACTTACGCTGTTCCACCCCATAGCAAGTTCCTCTTCACAAATATACCTCCACACGTAATGGCCATTCTCTATCTCTTCTCTCTCCGGGTAATGGGTATATTCCCTTCCTCCTGCTGTAAGAACATAATAATCAATTAATGCTTTATCCTTCAAATTATTGTATTGGTTAATTTCGCCCGAAATAAAAACAGTGCCGGCAGCAAAAGCTGCAACGATTAATAAAACAACCGGATACTTTGACCATGATGGTCCGTATATCATCATGAATCTTACTATTGAAAATATAGTAAGAACAAGAAAAACAACCATCCCTGTTAACGACAACAGAATGAAA
>JAUVKT010000054.1 GCA_030596125.1 Bacteroidales bacterium
TCGGGAGAAGGACTCTTTTATGCGGAGAACCTTGGTTCCGGCTATGAGCCAAACCAGTTTATGGTCGTAAAAAAGGAGGGTGTGGATATTATTCTCTACAGGAAAGAGATACCCGTTATATATAATTCGGAGAGGGCGACAATGCTTGTGCTTATTGATGTAACCCTTCTTGAGGTTGCCCGCAAGCAGGAGGCCCGTGCCAATGAAGCAAAATCGGAATTTCTTGCAAAGATGAGTTATGAAATCCGTACACCCCTGAATGGTATTATCGGAATGGCAGATATTCTGACAGGAATGGACAAAAGCAAAGAGGTTAATAATGTAGTTGAGTTGATCAGGAAATCGAGCGATCTTTTGCTTGGAATAATAAATGATCTGCTTGATTTTTCAAAGATTGAGGCACGAAGCCTGATGCTTGATGAGATTCCGTTTAATGTTAATAAGGAGATTGAATACTGCATAAATGTAGCCAGTACTATCAAAAAGGATGATGTTGAGATATTATGGAATGTAGATAAGAATGTTCCCGATAGCCTTATTGGAGATCCTTTCAGGTTGCGACAGGTAATTACAAATCTGCTCTTTACTTCCCTCGAACATACCGATAAGGGAAAAGTTGTTATTAATTGTGAGATTGATAAGTCGGGTATGGAAGCACTGTTTTTGAAATTTGATATGAAAGATACTGGCAAGGGTTACGATAAGACATCTTTCAAAAAAATGTTTGGCGATTATATCAGGGCTGAATCGAAGAGCATCTTGGGCTATGAGGGGAAAGGGCTCACCGGTGTTATCTCAAAACAGTTAATAGAGTTGATGGGCGGTGATCTTACTCCATCAACACCTTCAGGCATATCAGATGATCCTGAAGCACCTGGTGCAAGGTTTGTTTTCAGTGTGAAGGTTTATTCGAATGAGAGGATACAAAAATCGTACGGAGCTGATAAGATCACAAAGTACAGTGAGATTAAAACATTAGTTATTAGCGGCGGGAGAGAGCGTGATGAAGAGCTGCTTAATGCATTGCATAAATTCGGACTAACCACATATGTAACAAGTTGGCAAAAACAGACACTGAGCCTGATCAAGTCAAATCTTAGCCATGAAAATGAACGATATAAAATGGTTATTATACTTGATGTGGAGGATTTTGACGGTTTTATAGTTGGAAAAGAGATTTGGGAAAAAGAACTATATAAAGAGTTTATGATCCTGATGGTAAGTTCTAACGACCAGAGAGGGAACTATTCGAGATGTATCTATTATGGTATCGATAATTATCTGGTTAAACCATTTCACCTGAGTGAACTATTTGATATTATACAGAATAGGTTTCCTAATATAGAGAGTGACCTGGATCCTGCATTGCTCGAAGATTTGAGAAAAGACCTGAATATTCTGATCGTTGAGGATAACCTGATAAACCAGAAGGTTGCTATTACAATTTTAAAAAGTCTGGGGTATGAGGTTGATGTGGCATCAAATGGTGAAGAGGGGATTAATATGGCAGGAGATAAGAATTATGATCTTATTTTCATGGATCTGATCATGCCTGTTGTAGATGGTTATGAAGCAGCAAGAAAAATTCTCCAAAAAGACAGGAACGTAAAAATAGTTGCACTGACTGCCGATAGTACGATGGAGTCAATTAAGAAAGCAGAATTAAGTGGAATAGAACTGTATATATCAAAACCTGTTAAACAGGAGGAGGTGAGAAAAATTCTTATTAATCTCTTTGCCGAAACAGTTGGATGATATGTATGTCAAAATTGATGTTTCCCGGTTTCTGAAGTTCTCTTTATCGGTTCCGGTAGTTGATGTTAGAACTCCTGCAGAATTTACCAGGGGTCACATACCCAGTGCAGTCAACATACCGCTTTTTACTAACGAACAGAGAGCTGATGTAGGTACAATCTATAAGCGGAAAGGAAAACCTGAGGCCATTTTGAGAGGCCTGGATTATATTGGTCCCGTAATGAGCCGGAAGCTTAAAGAAGGTATTCGGGTTGCCGGCAAAAATGCCAGGTTACTTGTTCATTGCTGGCGTGGAGGTATGAGATCTGAAAGTATGGCGTGGCTCTTTTCTCTTGCCGGCGTTGAGTGTACATTGCTTGAGGGAGGATATAAGAACTACAGGAATCATATATTGAATTATATTGGCAGTGAAAGAAAGATCATAATACTTGGTGGTCTGACCGGTAGCGGAAAAACAGACATCCTGAAGGAGCTCAGAAAAAGAGGGGAACAGATTGTCGATCTCGAAGGAATTGCAAACCACCGGGGATCTGCATTTGGCGCTATAGGATTACCGTCCCAGCCATCATCGGAGCATTTTGCAAATCTTTTATTTAATGAAATGGTAAAGACAGATCCAGACCGGCGTCTTTTCCTTGAGGATGAGAGCCTTAACATAGGTGCTGTTTTTATGCCCGAAGAGGTATATACTAAAATACGGGAATCTAAAGTGATTGCTGTTATGAGCAGCGTTAAAGCACGGATGCCCAGGTTGTTGGAGGAATATGGAACTATGCCTCGGGAACTGTTGTCGGAGTCGGTAAAGAAGATAGGGAAACGCCTGGGCGGAGAAAAAACCGTTGAAGCACTTGAGGCCATTAAAGGTGGGAATATGGAGAGAGCTATTGAGATAGTTCTTGAATATTATGACAAGAGTTACAGGTACGGGTTAAGCAAAAGGGACGGGGACAATATATTTATACTGGAGAGTGAGGCAGGTGATGCTGACCTGAATGCCGGACTGGTAATTAAAATGGCAGAAAAACTCTGAGAATCTACTGTTTTTTTATCAGGGAAGCATCTACCCACCTGTAAACCTTATCATTTCGTCTCAGAAAATCGGGAGCCGGTATTGAACATCTGCTTCCTTTGATTGCCTTGCCTGCAGGTTTAAGATCAACACGTATCTCATCAACGGTATACTCAATTACGCCGGTAGTGGGTCCTATAATAAGAATATCATCGTTTTTCTCAAGATTTCCTGTTTCAAGCTTTATTTCAGCAACTTTAATATTGGTAAAGTAGTTGGTTATCTTCCCAAGATATATTTTTCTTTTTGTGGCACTCGATCCGTAGTTATGACTCCATTCACCAAGTTGCTGTCCAAGGTAATAACCATCCCAGAAACCCCTGTTGAATACAGAAGCCACTTTACTGGTAAGTTTTGCAATCAGCTCATCATTGTATCTGTTTTCAAGAATTGCGTTAACAGCATCATTATAAGCAGATGTTACTGTTTTAACATATTCGGGGGAGCGGGCCCTTCCTTCGATCTTTAAAACCCTTACTCCTGCATCCAGCAGTTTGTTTACAAAGCCAATAGTACAGAGGTCTTTAGGCGACATGATATATTCATTGTCGATCTCAAGCTCATTACCACTCTCCTTTTCAGTTACTATGTATGACTTACGGCAGGTCTGGTAGCAATTTCCCCTGTTAGCTGAAGCGTTATGTTCGTGCAGACTGAGATAACATTTACCGGAGACAGCCATACAGAGCGCACCATGTGAAAACATCTCGATCTTAACAGGATTGCCGGAGGGACCCGTAATACCAAGCTCTTCAATTTTGGTATAAATATATTTTACCTGATCGAGATTTAACTCCCGTGCAAGAACCACTACATCGGCCCATTGTGAATAGAAAGAGAGTGACTCTATATTGGTAATATTTACCTGTGTAGAAAGATGCACCTCAACACCTTTTGACCGGGCATAATGAATTGCAGAAAGGTCGGATATAATCAGGGCAGTGATCCCGTTTTTTTTGGCAGCATCAACAATCTTTTTCATCAGGGGAATCTCATTGTCATACATTACCACATTGAGGGTAAGGTAACTCTTAAGATTGTTGCTTTTACATATTCCGGCAATGTTTTCAAGGTCTTCAAGCGTGAAGTTGTGTGACGACCTGGCTCTCATATTGAGCTGCTCAACGCCAAAATATATCGAATCTGCTCCACCCTGGATAGCTGCCATCAGCGATTCGTAAGAACCGACAGGCGCCATTATTTCTATATCATTCCTGCTCATGTCTCTAATTGCTGTATGCGAAATACAATATTTCCTTTTTAGCTGATTTCATGCTTATCTCTCCATTTTTTTAATAGTTCCGATAATTTTTCAATTTGGTCTTTCGTGTGGGTAGCAGATACGGTAAGCCTTACAAGAAATTTATCCATTTTTACAGGATAATTTATATACGGAACAATAAAGCTGTTTTCATTAAGGAATTCAGATAGTTTAACAGCCTTTTCCTGAGAATTGAAAAAAAGCGGAATAATTGGAGTATTATCAGAAGTGGTGAGAAAACCCATCTTTTTGATCTTATCCCTTACGTAATTTGCGTTTTCAAATAATCGTGAGCGTAGTTCCGGGTATTGCATTAAGATTTTTACTGATGAGCACCCGGCAGATACCACGGGTGGAGGTAATGAAGTTGATCCAATATATACAGGTGATTTTTCTCTTATTTTTTTAATAGTTTCTCTTGTTGATGAGATAAATCCGCCATAAGCGCCCAATGCTTTGCTCATTGTTTCAGCCTGATAGATATTCTCTGCTCCATCGAGTTGAAAATGCTCGGGAGTTCCTCTCCCGTTTTCACCCAGAATACCTGTTGCATGTGCATCATCTACTATCAGAATAGCGCTATGCTTTTTTACTAAAGGATAAATCTTATCAAGTGGCGCTATTTCACCTGTTAATGCAAAAACTCCATCTGTAATTATTAATGACTTATGTTTATTATTCTTCTTTAACAGGCTTTCAAGATGTTCATAATTGCAATGATTATAGAAATATACATTTGAAACATCCGGTGGAATTCCATCAAGAATACTTGGGTGGGCCGATTCATCTATAAACAGGGCAGAATATTGCTCTTGCAGTATATGAAGCAAAATTTTATTTCCCATATAACCGGAAGCAAAAACAACCGAATCGTTTTTGTTTTTAAATTCTGACAGATGTTTTTCCAGTTCAAGATGGAGTTCAGATGTGCCTGTTGTATTTCGTGAAGCAGAAAAACTAATACCATATTTTTCGATGGAAGATATTGCTTCTTCTTTCAATACCGGATGATTGGCAAGTCCGAGGTAATTATTACCGGCAAAGTACGAATACCTTTTATCATTAATGCTGACATAATTACCTATACTGCTTTTCAGTATGAACATTGATAATTATTTAAATTTAGTCAGGTTATATCTATCAGCCAGTTTAATTCTTTCACTATCGGGAAGAGATTTAATATATGATTTCCAGCCCGGACACCAGCCGGCATGCCATCTCCATAACCAACCCAGAAATGATTTTGGATTATTATCATATTTTACACGAAAACCGCAATTCTCACAATTTTGATCGTCCATAATTTGATTTTTTCAGATTGTTTATTAAAATCATCAAAATTTTCTTTTATATACAGTTAAGTTCCTAAATTCAATTGCCATTGTGAATATTTTTTTTGTTTTTTTGCCAACTGCCAACTGCTTTGCCCTTCCGAAGCTTGAAACGAAGTGGAGAGCGAAGGAGGGCCGACTGATTATTTAATGCTCTTCTTAAGGGCTATTCTGATACAGCTTCCCTTACTGGTTTCGGAGTGTCTGACAAATATTTTACCATTATGGTAGGTCTCAATAATCCTTTTTGAGAGTGACAGCCCCAGTCCCCATCCCCTGCTTTTAGTTGTATAGCCCGGTTTGAATATGTTTTTATGTGCCGATTTTGGAATTCCTTTACCACTGTCCGATACATCAATTGTTACACCGGTTGGATTGTCAGAGATAGTAATGGTGATCTTGCCCTTGCCGTACATTGCGTCAACTGCATTTTTGAAAAGATTTTCCAGTACCCATTCAAAAAGAGATGGATTCATCGGAACCATAAGGTTTTTATCAGCCCGGTCATCTATGATATATTCAACCTTTGAGCCGGACCGGAGTTTAAGATAATCAATTGACCCTGATATTATTGCAAACAGGTTTTCATCAGAGAGTTCAGGTTTTGACCCGATCTTCGAAAATCTGTCTGTTATCTTTTCAAGCCTGGCAACGTCACGTGCAAGCTCATCAGGGATTTCACTCCCGGGATAATTCATTTTTAGCAGTTCTGCCCAGCCTGCGAGAGATGATGTGGGTGTTCCAAGCTGATGTGCTGTCTCTTTCGACATGCCTACCCATACCTGGTTCTGTTCGGCCTTGCGCGACATACTGAATGCCAGATAGGATATTGCGATAAAGAGGATTATAACAGTTAGCTGAATATATGGGTAATAACGGAGTTTGGTAAGGATAGTGCTCTCATAGTAAAAAATATAATTTTTCATTCCATCTCCAAAAGTAATAATCAGAGGTTCCTGTTTCTCCCTCATTTTAATAAGCTGTTCGGTAAGATAGCCCTGATCTTCTGACTTTTCGGGATCAAAGTTCCTGAAGCCGTTAATCCTGAAATTTTCATCTGTCAGGATAACAGGAACCGTATTGTTTTCTTCTATTATGGAAAACAGGAATGTCAGCAGTAATGCATCTTCGGTACTTTCGATGAGGCGGGTTGCTTCAGCCCATTGCTCTACCTTCTTTTTTTCTTCAGATTTCAGCTTGTTTATAAGGTTTTGTGTGTAGAGCAGTGATGAAACGCCTATAACGATGGCCATTATGAGCAGTACCAGTTTCCAGATTATTTTTTTTCTGTAGATGTTCAATATTGTTGATTTGTTGATTCGTTTAGTCGTTTCTTTTTGAATATTTTCAGTAAAGGTAAACTCTTTTCCTTTTTTTTCACCGGCACGGTAATAATCGAGTCGGTCTCCTCCCAGGTGATCCTGAATTTTCTGGTCTCGTCTGATTTTGATTCCGGAATTGAATCAGAGCCGTACCATCCATATTCACGGTTAAATATAGATTTCAGGTTTTGCTTCTCCTGCTGAAGGTCCTCCTTCAACTCTTCCCTAAACGTTTGCATGTCGTATGAGACCTTTGATCCTGTCTCCCCGTTTTCAATCTTAAGATAAATGGTATTGCGACCCAGTCCGTCATCTTCCACCACGCCAAATTCAGAACTGTTTGCACTCCTGCCGGCAACCTTTTTACTCAGGAGATCAGACAGGAGGATCTCCAGGTGGTATTCATAATTTCCGTTAAAATTATGCTCTCCTGATGCCGAAATATTGAATGCCGATGAATGAACATCCATATTAGGGATCATGATTTTCTTATTTTTTATTATAAGATCGTTACTGAGCTCTTTAAACTTTATCTCTTTAAGCTCAGACAGTTCTACAAAGCGTGAAAGTTTTGTAACAGGCTCAAAATCTATTAATTCACCATCTTCGATAGTGTAATTACCGGTAACTTCAAGAGTGTTAACATCGGGTTTGAAACTGTTCAGCAAGGAAGCAGAGACGCTTAATGTGCCGGTTAGATTTCCTTTCAGGTTACCTGAAACAATTTTATCCTGTCCGAAATTATTGAATACCCTGAATGTTTCATTAATGTCGATCTGTTCGATATCGAACCAGCCCCTTGCAAAATAGTTGTCTGAAGAGTTACGGATAAAAGCGGCATTGCCGGCGAGGTAGCCTTTCAGTGACATCATTTCAAATGAACTAATATTGAAAAAGCCATCTTTGTAAGAGATATTACCGGAGAAAAGAGATGATCTGAAGTTACCAAGAATAAGGCTGTCGCAGTTAATATCGAGATGAAATTCAAGATTTTCGGTAAATGACGGACTCTTTTTCTCTTCGGGCGGGGAAGATCTATTAATAATATCTCTTAACAATACAGGATCAAGCCGGTTTGTCCACACACCTGCTGTTAAACTCAGTTTACTGTTTTTGCCATTAATCCGGTTGCTTATGCCGTCGGCCATCCCGTTGAGAATTGTACTCTGATCGGCAAGCGAAAAGCTTAGTTCGTCGACCCACATATTTTCGGCAAGCATTATATTTCCGCATATATCTTCGATTGGATATTTCAGATTTTTGAGCATAAGGTTAACAGACCTGAAACTGAGGTTCAGAGATCTGTCAAGAGATAAAATTTTCTGTAATATTGTATTGTCTCTGTTGCCCAGTTCTCCCCACACCCTTATACTGGCATGTATAACACCATCAGCGCCCGTTATTCCCTTGATTTTTTCACGTTTTAATATTTCACCGGGCAATACATCTCCATTTAATACAATGTCAACATATGGGGAAATAAGGTTGCTGACTTTTGCTGATCCGTAAAGACCGGAGCCGTAAAGGGTAAAAGAGAGGGTTTCTGCATCGATTATCAGCGTTTCTGACAAATCGGCCAGGCTGGCTTTAAAACCGGTTGAAGCATAAATATTTTTAAATACCATCTCTTCTTTGCCGGGAATTGAAACAGATCCTCGGGCAATTTCAGATGAACCGGTTAATACAATACTGTTACCATCAGAAAATTTCCCGGTCAGGTTAACTCTGACAGGTCCCTTTCCGGAAATATTATACCTGCCAATTTTTGCAGCTAATCGCCCGGGCAGGAGTCGGGATATTTCAGCAAAGTCAAGATCAGCACAAGCAGCATTAATGTCAAGTGCGCCAGATGATTTTTTTACAACGCCATCAAGATTTATTACCTGACCTGAAGTTGTTAGAGTGACATTCTTAAAAGAGAAAAGACCGGGTGAAATGATCATATCCCCTTTAACGGATGACCTGAAGTTATCTGGCAGGATTTTTTTCCCTCTGTTAAACAAACTGTCCAACCTGATAATTGAACTCAAAGAAAGGGAGGTTTCATTTCCGGAGAGAGACAATTTGCTCGAAGCATTATCTATTTCGCCACTTATCCTAAAGCCTGTAGTTGCATTAATATAGGAGAAAAATGTCTTGTCTATCCTGATATTTTTCAGATCAAGAGAAACACCACCACCTTCACTGCCGGAGTTTTTTTCCCAGATATTCAGGTTGCTTTTTCCATCAGAACCGGTAAGTATATTTACATAACCCTTTTTCAGATATATCCTGTCAACAGTGTAGTTCTTTTTTATTAGATGAGTGAGTTTAAGTGATACATGCAGGTGTTCGGCACGCAACAGGTCTTTATCCGGGTTATTCTGCTCCCCCGGGAGGGTAAACGGTGAAGCAATTGTGATGTTCTTCAGCTCGATGGATGCCTGCGGAAAATTTTTTAATAATGAAAAGCTGACCTGTTCAACATCCGCCCTGGTTATTATGTTTTTATTTATCTCATCAATAAACAGACGGGTAATCTGTTTTTCAAAAAGCAGGGAGAGTGACAATAAAATGGCAACCAGCGCTAACGCGGTGATAAATATTGTTTTCAGTATTTTGAATATCAGCTTCATAAAAACGAGCGGTAACCAATTATGATTATCAGTCAGCTTAAATATTAATATTTCAAACTACTCCTCTGCTCAGAGCAGGAAGCTAAGGTTATCTCCGGCCTTTTTCTCAACCGGTTCTTCACCTTTTTTAAATATTCTGAGGTTACGTGGACCAATAAGATCCAGTTTCCCATTCTCAAGGTAAAGCATAGTACCTTCACGCAGGCCTGCAACATACATACCGGGATTAACCTCAAGGAACTCCATTATTCTCTGTTCCCGTGTCTCCCCTGCATGTCCGTCAGGATTAGCATCGAGATAATGAGGGTTGATCTGAAATGGTATCAGGTTAAAGGCAGAAAAGGTATTGGGTTCAATTACAGGCATATCATTTGTTGTGCGTAACGTAGGACATACCATGTTGGATCCGGCGCTCCAGCCAATATAAGGAGTGCCAGACATTACTTTTTTCCGTACCGGGTCTATTAACCCATTGTCCTGGGTCATTTTAAGCAGTTGCCAGGTGTTTCCGCCTCCAACAACAATTGCCCTGGCCTCGTTAACAGCTTTAACCGGATCGTCAAATCTGTGAATAGATACAATATCATGACCAATCTCTCTGAAGCGGGTTGCGACCTTCTCTTCATAATCGTCAAAAGAGAACGTGACTGCTGCATAAGGAATAAAAAGCGCTTTAACAGGGTCATTCCCCAAAAACTTACTTATCTCATGCTTAGGATAATCAAGATACTCTTCTCCTGCATTGGTTGAGTTACTTATTAACAATAGTTTCATAATGAGTTACATATTAGATTTTTGCTATAGATTATTATTTATAGTGATAGTGTATGATGTGTTATTTATAATGTTGAAGATAAGCATCTTGCCGGAAAGCACATTAGCCAGTCCGGTAATAATCTTTATTACTTCTGTTGCCATATATGTTCCGGTAATCCCGGGAAGCACACCAAGCAGTCCGATTTCAGAGGGAGGTGGAGTTTTATCAGGTAACTCTTTTTGGGGGTTGTAACTTCGGTATGTTGGTCCGCCCTCATAATTAAATACGGCCACCTGGCCCTCATATTTATATATAGCGCCGTGCACCATAGGTTTTCCGGACCTGGCGCAGACATCGTCTATTACATAACGTGCTTCATAATTATCTGTTGCATCAACAATAATATCAAAACCGGTGAATAGCTCACTGGCATTTTCGGCAGTAGCTTTTATATTGAATATTTTAATATCCACCAGGTCGTTTTGCAGGTTGAGCCTGTCACGTGATATAATAGATTTCAGCTTGCCTTTGTCCATTGAGCCATAGAGGATCTGACGCTGTAGATTGCTCTCATTCACAATATCAAATTCTACTATACCAAGTGTTCCTATTCCTGCAGCGGTAAGGTATTGCAATACCGGACAACCCAGTCCGCCTGCACCAACCACAAGGACGCTTGATGCTTTAAGCTTCATCTGTCCTTCAATCCTGATCTCCGGGATCATAATATGTTTGGAGTACCTGGATTCTTCCCTGGGAGTAAGTTTTTTCACCTGCAGCTGTTTAATTATCACTTTTTGCAAAGATAGATTGACCAGTTGAAAGAACAAAACCCGGAAAACAAAAACCCCGGCATAAGTACCGGGGTGTTTTGTGATAAACTATCTAAGTGTATCGGCTGTCCGGCAATTGCCGGATTAATCGAATGTAAATGAAAGTCCGATTTGTATTGGATAGAGTTCCGGACCTTTATTCTCCTTAAACAGGGTATTTAAATAGTATGTTGCATAGATCTGGAAGCATTCATACCCAAGGCGTACAGTGGGGCCGTACCGGAGAATATTAAGGCTGTAATCATCTTTCTCTTTAATTTTCTTTTTACCATTTTCATAATATTTCATTTTTGTATGGGAAAATATTTTTGCCCCGCTAATCACACCGGCTGCAAGATTGATGGTTTTGTACCTGTTAACCGGTAGTTGTGCTTCGAGCAGAACAGGAATAACAAAATAGGTGGTAGACAGTTTTGATTTATCAAGGTATATCCCGTCGGCGCCGGCGTCATACTCTACAATAACACCAAGTTCATTCTTCATAATATTATTATTGCCATTGAAGTGGTAATTATTGAATTCCAGTCCCAAGCCGGTAACAAGACCAAAATAACGTGACAGTCCGATCCCAAGCTGGGCAAAGTTGATATTAATATTAAGAGATTTACCGGTGTTGATATCCATGAAATATTCGTTGTCGGGCAGGTTGGTAGAGAAATCGGATGTAAGGTAATTATTAAGACCGATTTCGAATGATGACCAGTGCGGAGTAAAACGCCGGCGGTCTCTTCTTCTTTTTTCGTTTTTATCCTCCTCCTCATCCTGAATTGAAAGCAGATCAGTATTTTGAATTGTAATATTGTTTTCAGACAGAGTGTCCTTCTGCTCCTTTTCAGGGTCTTGCACTATCTCACTGCCTGATGTTACTGTTGAAAAGCTAAACAGGAGAGCGATTAATGCAATAGATAGTATTATTTTTCTCATGACATAATATTTTTCTCCTGTGACGAAGTGGCGGGTAAAAAGTTACAATCAATCGGCTTCTTTTTTAATCCTATGATCAAAATTGATAAGCTGGGATGTGAATTTATATGAGGTAAGATTTCCATTCTCTGCTTTCTCTTTCTCAAGAGCCATTTCCCAGCCAAGCAGTTTGTTTACTCCCCTGATTCCTCCGTCAGCCATCTCATGAGTCTTAAGCTTTTCAATATTATCAATATCTTCCTCAAGAACATATTTTCTGAAATTCCTGGCGATGAATTGTCTCGGGCTCAGGTTGCGGATTCCGGCACCGGTTTCGGGAACATCCGGAATCTTTGCGAAAGTGACTGATGCGAGTATATATTGCTGATCCTGAAGAGGGATATTAATAATCGACTTTTCATTTAAGGGAGATATATATAGTGCATCTCTTTCAGGCACGGCAGGTTGTTCGGAGTTTTCGCGCAATATATCACCGGCAGGCAATTCAAACAGTATCCGGTTACCTCTCAGGTGACTTATTAATCTCTTATTGCCATCGATCTCTGTTTTCAGTAAGGTTTTGTTGATATTGAGTGGAACGGTGGCACTGAACGGACCGTTACCATAGTTTGGATTGTTTCGAATTATCAGAAACAGGCTTATAATTAAAGCAACTGATGCGGCTGCTGAGAGACCGTTTATCAATATCCGGTACCTGTTTTTCTTAACGGGGATTCTTTTTAAGCTTTTTTTATCGGGATAGGTGATATCCTGCGAAACAAGTTTGATCCGGGAGTAGTCTGAAAGCAGCTTTCTTCCTTCGGATGTTGATTCCAGAATCATTTTTATCTCTTGTGCCTGGTCGTCTTCTATATCATTCTCAGTGATTGCAATGGCATATGTCTCAAGGTTTTCTGAATTAAGGTGTCTCAGGTCTCTTTTTAGCCCGTTTTTATCAACCCTGAGAGATATATCGGGATGAAGGGGAAAGGTGTTAAAATCATCAAATTCTGCCCTTAGATCAGGATTTTCATCCAGGAACCTAATCAGGGCATCTTCTTCGATGTGGCTCAGATTTCCATCATAGAAATCTGTTATAAAGATCTGGTAATTGTTCCTGTTAATCTCCATATCAAACCACCATTTCGATTTTTCCTATCATTTTTCTCATAGCCATCCGGCCGCGATAGATATTTATCTTTACCTGCGCCTCGGTCTGACCGGTAATCTCTGCGATCTCTGAGTAAGAATATCCTTCATAATCGCGGAGCAGCAGAACAGATCTTTTGTTTTCAGGTAATTTTTCCAGGCATCTGTGGAGCACTTCGTTAATACCGGTATAGTTATCAGAATAATGGGAATCAAAATCCCCGGAATCATCAGCAATGATCCTTTTTTCTTTACGAATTATGTCGATCATTGTATTATATGCAGTAGTGAAGAGCCATGATTTTGCCTTGCTGAAATCGAGCATTGCCACGTTTCTCCACAGTTTTTCATAGCAATCCTGTACTATATCTTTTGATCGTTCTTCATCCCCATGGCTCTTAAGTATGAACCGGTAGATACGATCGGCATAATCATCAACAGCTTTGTTGTATTCCTGTAGTGTCATATCTGATATTACACTCTATAGACGGATTTGTTTTTGGAAAGTTACAAAGAAACTGTTGATTCGTTAAATTGTTAAGTCCACTCCGAAAAGTTGTAAAAATGAAATTAGCCACAGATTCACAGATTTATATTTAAATTAACAGATTCCTCGTCGTCGTCCGGCTTCGCCGGATGACTCTGTCGGAATGACACATGCTATTAGTTTTCAGTAATAAAAGCAGGATTTTTTTCTGGGAACAGTGCGCCGGTCTCTTTTTGCAGGTTTCTCAGAAGCATTATTAGCTTTTCTCTCATTTCCGGAAAGGTTTCTGAAAGATCATTCATTTCACCGGGATCATCTGCAAGGTTATAAAGCTCGGTTTCTTCATAATCATAAAACTCAATAAGCTTCCAGTCTCCTGACCTGATGGCTGCCCCGGGAGTCCAGGAACTTCCATGGTAGTGGGGGTAGTGCCAGAAAATAGCATCACGCTCTGTAATTATATTCTCTTTCAGAACAGGCAAAATACTGATTCCGTCAATATGTTGTTCAGGCTTTAATGGCATTCCGGCAAGGTCGAGAATTGTCGGATAATAATCTGTACTGATAACCTGCTGTCCGGTTACCCTGCCGGGCTCAATACCTGGTCCGGATATTATTAACGGAACCCGTATCCCTCCTTCATAACACCACCCTTTTCCTGCCCTGAGAGGCTTAACGGATGTTGGACCGACACGTCCCTCCCAGTTAAGAGTTGATAGTCCGCCATTGTCGGAAGTAAATATTATATAGGTATTACCGGATAATCCGTTTTGCTCAAGATAATATGTTAGTCTGCCTATATTTTTATCCATTGCATAAACCATTGATGCATAGTCTGCATTTACCTGATTTATTACTGTGCTTCCATCATGTTCATCCACAAGAATGGGTTTTTGATCCTCGCCTGAATCTGATTTTTTATTCCTGAAGTGATCAACATATTCAAGATTAGCCTGTATGGGGGTATGGACTGTATAAAAAGCGAGATATAGTAAAAACGGATCATCCGGGTTTTCTTCAAGGAACCTGATTGACTCATCGGTAAGCCTGTCGGTCAGATATTCCCCTTCCGGTCCGTCAGATAGCTTAGGGTTATTATAGGGAGTGTAGTAACCACCGGGAGGAGACCCTTTATGATGACCGCCCAGGTTTATATCAAAGCCCTGGTCTTCAGGATAAAAACCAATCTCACCAAGATGCCATTTACCGGCAAAAAATGTATTATAGCCTTTCTCTTTTAGTACTTCAGCAATAGTTAACTCCTCAAGGGGGAGAAAGTGATTATCGGTGGTCCCGAGCAATTTTCTGTTTTTTGGATCATATCCCGGTATCCAGTCGGTAATATTCAATCGGGTGGGATATTTGCCGGTCATTATTGAAGCTCTGGTAGGGGAACAGACCGGGCAGGCAGCATAGGCATCGGTAAATCTGATGCCGTTGGTTGCCAGCTTGTCGAGATTTGGTGTCTCATAAAAAGAGGTGCCGTATGATCCCAGGTCAGACCAGCCAAGGTCATCAACCAGGATAAAAAGAAAATTTGGCATTTTATCACTGCTGCTGTCGTTATTACAGGAGGAAGCGACAAGAAGAGAGAGAACCGATAAAATCAATGTAATGTTTCGGATCTTCATAGTAATTAGAGTAAATTAATATTGTCTATGTATTTCCTATTCCGTTCATGAGAAGTGTGACTATTTTTCCCTGATCAGGATAATTTTGGTTTTTGCAGTAACAGGTGAGAACATCTCAGAACTGACATTGCCTTGTTGAGTTCCTCCGGACATTCTCCCACCACCACCTCCTCCTCCACCAGACTGGCCACCTGATGCCCCTCCGGACCTTCCTCCTTGTGGCTGAGCCATCGCTTTAAATGTAATTTTGATGTCGATTGGATTAGACAGGGCATCTTCATTATAGGCAGATCCATAGAGCTCTTTTAGAGGAACTGATAATTCGTAACTCATCAGGTAATCAGATTCCCAGTTTATGGCTGCATTAAACCCGTTGTTATTAATGGTTGGGATCATCCCATTATAGCTTTGAAAACCTGTTACTTTCATTTTATTGTTAGAGGCAATATGTTTTTGTCTTAAAACTGACTGGTCAGCTCTTTGTCCCATTTGATTTCCCTGTTGGGGTGATCTGCCCAGTGGGTACTCCACGGTGGCTTTTATTTTCTTTTTTGCCTTGGTGCCGATATGTATTTCCATTCCTGACCTCATAATTTTTTGATGTAAAGAGGGGTCAAATGCATGTATAATGATATATAAGTTGTCGTGGTCGTTACTAACGAAATATTCGAATTTTCCGTTCTTATCACTAAACGGAAAGGGTTGTGTCCATTCATTCGTTATTCCGTCTATAACTATTTTTTCAGGGGCCCATGCTGATTTGTTTGCAGATTTTTGTGCAAATCCTGTTAAGGTAAAAGTTGCCAGTAAAAGATTGATAAGAATGAATTTCATTATAATAATATTAGTTTATTGATATTAGACAAAAAGAATGATTACAATATTCCCGGAGAGTTAGAAATAATAAAAATATGATGTATCTATAGCTGAGCCCAAAAATAATAAAGAGTGTCCCATATTTTGAGACACTCTTTATTAACTCTGATAATATGAGTAAATATTCTGTTAATTATTATACTTATAAACTCTTACCCAGTCGACCTCCATGGTAGATGCCCCGGAGATCGGTTTTTCAAGTCCGCCCGACAGGATCATATACATAGACTCTTGAGGTATATTATTGGTCTGTCTGAATACTTCTATGCCATTTATTTTCCAGACCATTTTATCTGCTGTCCATTCAAGTGTATAGATATAAAAACC
>JAUVKT010000017.1 GCA_030596125.1 Bacteroidales bacterium
AAATGGAATGTATTTCTGAACCCGTTTGAGTTACCCGATAATGTATCAGAAACCGCATGGTCCAATATTGTTGTTGAAAACCGGATAATACTTCTGGTTGTAACAATTCTGTTTCTCCTCTCAGGGTTATATAACCTCCAAAAACGTGAAAAGTTTATTTAATTATGGTATCAGGTACCTGGTACCGGGTGGCAGGTACCGGGTACAGGGTGTTTCCGTGGGTGTCATCCCGAATCCGGCTTCGCCGGAGAGGGATCTAAATCTTTTTTCTCTTTTCTCCCATGACCCACCCTACGCCCTACGCCTTATGCCTTACGCCTTTCCCCTCCGTTTTATGTCAAATGTCAGATGCAAATGGCAAATGTTTCTAAATAACAACAGTCCACTATTATTATCGATAACATTCACCCTTCCATTCTCCTCTTCTCCCACTCTCCCACTCCTCTTCGCCTTCCGCCCTCAGCCTACAGCCTATTGCCTTTCCCTTTTTCCCTACACCTTACGCCTTTTCTCTCATCTCTCACCTCTCATTTCTCTTTACTCCCTACTTTCTCCCCCTCATCTTTTCCTCAACCCGGCACCCGGCACCTTTTCGGTTAAATAACAAGTAATAAAACAGTTGCACAATTAGAGACTATTACTTAAATTTGGTATTGCAATATAAAAGACAATACCAATCATATGATACACGACACGATACTCTAGAGGTACACATATAACCCCGTTTTGGATATATTATAATGATGCATATACACATACGCCGTAAGCAATAGCAAAAACACCCTACATATGAAAAAAATAATTAACATATTATTGACAGTTTCTTTGATAATTTCATGTTCAAATGAAAAAACTAAGGAAAATAAGGAGTTTTTCATTTTTGAGCCTGATGTTAGATTATTTACTACATACGCATTTATGAATGCTGCTGGATTTAGTTTTGACTGGAATGAAAAAATGCACCCAATACGTGTTGAAGTTCGAACTTATCTTGATTCAATCTTGGACAGTGATTATAAAATAAAGATTAATAATTACTACAAAAAACTTGGTGGCGGAGTCTTTTACGGTTACGGTGCATTTGCTTTAAATACCGGCTTGCCCCCTGATTTTAAAATAATATGTGACACCTGCGAAAATGAATATCTAAAAAAATTTAATGGATATGATACTATCCTTCAAGATTTTTATAAAAAAGCTAAAATTGACATATTATGGGAGTTATATAAAGATAGACTTGAAGAAATTAACCTACAATATAAACCTTATGCTGAACTTGCACTCAAACAGATAACAGATTATTGCAGAGTTGATTCAAATTATTACCACAATATAGTCGGACACTTTCATTATCAACAAATACCTCTAATGTCTCATTTTACTGCCTTTTTTCATGAAACTGGCAATGATTATTGGGTAATTAGTGGACCTTCAACAGGAGAACCAGGACCGAGTGCTTTTTATCATGAATCGCTTCACAGGATAATTAATCCAATAGTTGAAAATAATTCAGAAATAAATAAAAGAATTAATGATTTAATTCCTTTGTCCCAAGAAAAATTAAAAGGTGACTATAATAGTGAAACGGCAGTTCTTTGTGAATCCTTTGTTCGTACAATTGACAAAATACTATCAGCGCAGTATTACAAAAGCTCTGATGATGACCTATATAGAATGATTGAAAATGAATATAAACTTGGGCATATATTAAGCTTTTATCTTTTGGAGAATTTGCCTAAATATGAGTACAGCAGCAAAACATTAAAAGACTATTATCCAGCTTTGATTACAAACATTGATATTAATTTTGAAAAGAATAGATGGATTGAATACTGGAAAAATAAAAAGCAATAATATTACTACTTCTTACAACAATAACCAAATTGCTAATGAACACTTTATCTGTCGCCTGAAACTCGTATCTTAACGCCCTTAACTCCGTTTAGTGCGGCATTAAGTGAAATTACAAAAATTACCAAGTAAAGTCAAAGTCATATGTATGGATTTTATACACGACCACCATTTTGGGTTGGAGACTTAGATGAAATTCTTAAAATATCTAAAGGGGAACTAGATTATAGGGATTTAACTAAGCAGCCTATATTGACAAATAAGATAAATGCAATAACTCTTTCAATATTCAAAGATGGATTAATTGCTTTTGAGTTTGACACAGATCAAGATAGTACATTGAGAGATACCTTAAAGCTTCTTGAGTATTTTAATTCTTTCATGTTTGTAATTTATAATAACATAAATGTAGATTATTCGGGCAAAAAATGTATGCTTGATCCATATGTTATATTAGATAATGATTTTATTGCCATTTCTAAATCAAGTGTAGGATTTGGAGATGGGACTTCTCGAAATATTAAATATTTTAATGATCGATACAAATCAAATCCTATTATACAAAGAGTGTTGTTTTTTTCTAAGAGTGAATTGGAAGGTATTATTAATAATTTTAAATTTTATGTTAATGCCGATAAAACGTGGTTATTAAGTTATCTAAACAGGTTTGTCTCTCATTATAAGGATCATCTATTTTTGGAAGCGTTTGTTACTTCTTTTTTTCTTGTTGAGGTCTTAATTAATGAATTATGGGATCGTTATCTGATTGAGAATAATGAAAGATTGAACAAGAAACGAAAAGAATACCTCAAAGGAAGGGATATCACATTAGCAATCAAAACCAATATTTTGGAATTAAACAATAAGATCTCATCTACATTATTCCAAAGAATTGATAACCTAAGAGGGAAAAGAAATAAAATCGTGCATGATATTGAAAAACTAGCACTGAAGGGAGAGTTATATAGTGATGACTTTGAGGATATGTTTGAAACAACTAATGAGTTATTGTTTCTTGTGGAAGGTTTCAAAACACGCTTAATTGGAGGGTATTCATTTAGGACAATAAGATGACCATCTATAAAAATAACTTCACTTAACATGCAAGCCAAATTGCTATGAACGCTTTATCTATCGCCTGAAACTCGTATCTTAACGTCGCGAACACGTGCCAGAATCCTGAGTACCCGGAAAATACCATACCTGCAGGCAGGCAGGAAGTGAGTAAACTTCGCTTAGAGCGGCGTTGTGCACTATTGAGTAACAAAAACGCCAAAATATGAACTCGATTTTTCAGTATATAATCTCAGAGATTGTAAAGCGTAGACTTAAAAAGAAAAAATATCAGTCAACGCAATTTGAGAAGGCAATAAAAAATACAAAAGTTGAATTTTCACATTTAATTCGTGACAGCTTTTTTATTTTATTGGGAGTATTATCAGCTGGTTTTGGATTAAAAGGTTTTTTACTGCCAAATATGTTTATAGATGGTGGTGTAATGGGAATTTCTCTTACAATAGCTGAACTGACAGAAATACCATTATCAGTATTAATAGTTGTAATAAACCTTCCATTTTTAATTATGGGTTTTTCTACAATCAGTAAACAATTTGCGTTCAAAAGCATTATTGCAATTGTATTACTTGCTATCGTAGTTCATTTTATACCATTTCCTATTATAACTAATGACAAATTACTAATTGCAATTTTTGGTGGTTTCTTTTTAGGATTAGGGATTGGATTAGCCATCCGGGGAGGTTCAGTTATTGATGGAACTGAGGTGTTGGCAATTTTTGTAAGTAAAAAAACTTCATTGACAATTGGAGATGTAATTTTATTATTTAATGTTCTTATTTTTTTAGTTGCAGCATATGTGTTTACAATTGAAATATCATTATATGCAATGTTGACATATCTTGCAGCATCCAAAACTGTTGATTTTGTTGTATCAGGAATAGAAGAATATATAGGAGTAACAATTATATCGGATTATAGTGAAGAAATCAGACTGGCTATAATTGAAAAACTTGGAAGAGGTTGTACTATTTATTCTGGTAGAAGAGGTCAATCATTAAAGCAAACTGAGATTGTTTATACATTAATAACAAGGTTAGAATTGGCAAAACTGAATACAGAAATAGATAAAATAGATAAGGATGCATTTGTCGTAATGCACAGTATAAAAGATGCCAAAGGAGGCATGATAAAAAAAAGAAAGCTGAAATGATAACAACAACCCACAATAAATGCCCGAAAACAAGCGGGCAGTAAGTGAGTAAACTTCGTTTAGCGCAGCATTAAAGCAAATATACATAGATCAAAACCAGGTAAATTGATACATGAAAAACAGATTAAATATAATAATTCGGGAAATCAAGCCGGATGAAGTGAGCATTCTTGAGGACATGCTTTATGAGTCAATTTATCAACCAGACGAAACAAATCCTATTTCAAGAGAAGTGATCAATGTTCCAAAAGTTCGTGTATACATTGATAATTTTTTACAAAAGAAAGATGATTATTGTTTGGTTGCAGATTTGAACGGTCATATAATCGGAGCAGTTTGGGTTAGAATATTGGCCGGTGAAATCAAAGGTTATGGAAACGTTAACGGCAAAACTCCTGAATTTGCTATTTCTTTGTTCAAAGAATATCGGAAACAAGGAATTGGAACAATGTTAATGAAAAAGATGATTTCATATTTGGTAGAAAAGGACTATTACCAAACGTCTTTGAGTGTTCAGAAAGAAAATTATGCTGTGAGAATGTATCAAAAACTTGGGTTTGAAATAATTGGTGAAAACAGGGAAGATTATCTAATGTTGCTAAAATTAAAAACCATAGAAAACATGAAATTTTATGAAGTTCAATAAATCAAAGCATAGTATCATGATTAATCAAATACGGATTACAAAGTTTTTCAGCTTTTTAGTATTATTTGCAACTCTTCAATTCGGATGTACAAACACCGGATGGATTGACCTTTATGATGGTAGAACAATGAACGGTTGGGAACCTTCAGAAAACAGGTCATCATGGCAAATCGAAGATGGCGCTCTTGTTACCAAAGGGAGCAGGTCTCACCTGTTTTATGCCGGGGATGTCAAAAATCACGAATTTAAAAATTTTGAGTTTATGGCAGATGTTAAAGCAGATTCCGGCTCGAATTCAGGAATTTATTTCCATACACAATATCAGGAATCAGGATGGCCGGAGAAGGGTTATGAATGTCAGGTTATTAATTCAATTCGCCATACTGAGGATGGCAAATATACTGAACAAAAAATGACCGGAAGTTTATATGCTATCCGCAACATTTGTAAATCTCCTGTTAAGGACGGTGAATGGTTCAATTATCATATAATCGTGCGGGGCAGGACTATTCAGACCTATATTAATGGTGAACTGATTGTAAATTATACCGAGCCCGAAAATCCATTTCGGACTGAAGACAAAAAAGGACGCATACTATCTTCCGGAACTTTTGCTCTTCAATGCCACGATCCGCAAAGCAAAGTGTATTATAAAAATATTAAGGTAAAGCCTTTACCTGATGACACCCCCACAATTGGCCATCCAATCGATGATTTAGAATATGAATCCAGGCTAATTAATCTTTCAGGCCATATTCCATTAATGGACCTGCATGTCCATTTGAAAGGTGGTTTAACTGTGGATGAAGCCTTGGAAAACGCACGTAAATATGGATTTACTTATGGCATTGCTTTCAATTGTGGATTACAAATGGGGTTTGAGACGGATGCTTCACTGCAGAATTTCTTATCTACCTATAATAAACCACAACAGACTTATCTTGCAATGCAGGCTGAAGGACGCGAATGGGTTGACTTGTTCTCTAAAGAGACCATTGATCAATTCGATTACGTATTTACTGATGCTATGACATGGACTAATGACAACGGCAAGCGTATGCGACTATGGATTAAAAATGAAACTGAAGTGGGGGATCCTGAGAATTTCATGGATCAACTTGTAAATCGTATAGAAAACATTGTAGAAAACGAACCTATCGATATTTATGTAAACGCAACATATCTTCCCGATGAAATAAACAATATGTATGATGAATTATGGACGAAAGAACGAATGGACAAGGTAATAAGCGTTTTGGCAAAGAATAATGTTGCTTTGGAAATTAGTGCCAGGTATAAGATTCCAAGTGCAAGTTTCATAAAACGAGCTAAAGAAGCTGGTGTGAAATTTACTTTTGGCACAAATAATATGAGTTCGACTGACTTAGGCAGACTGGAATACTGCATTGAAATGGTCGAAGAGTGTAATTTAACCCGCTATGATATCTGGAGTCCGGAATAATTTTTAACAGGAAACAATATCAATGAGAAATATTAAGATCAGCTACAAGCAATTACAATTTGGAAAAACGCCCTTGATGAATCATCCGATAATAAAAAGGCCAGGATCAATGAAGCGATCGAAGATATGAGCGATCATGAGAAACGGTTGAAAGTGCACGGTAAATTGTAAAAATACTTATTACTGCGTAAGCTCATCCGGCAAGCTGGTACTGGTTCTGCCTGTCGTTGTGGCGAATAAAACAGGCCTGATGAAATAATATACCCAATTGACAAAACATTTTAAGTAGTTATTGAGTTTGCTATTATTGACATCAATTGTTTTATTCTTACTTTTACAGACATTCTCGAATTAATACAGATCACTTATGAATATAGAAGAATATAGATCTTTTTGCTTGTCTTTAAGAGAAGCTAAAGAAGGACTGCCATTTGACGAGAAGACTTTGGTTTTTACAATCAAAGGAAAAATGTTTGGTTCAACAAATATTGAAACCTTTGAACTAATTAATGTTAAGTGTAAACCCGAAGAAGCAATAGTCTTACGAGAGCAATTTGAAGCTGTTATTCCCGGTTATTATATGAACAAGAAGCATTGGAATAGTATTAAAATGGATGGAACAATTTCTGACAAGCAAATCAAAGAATGGATTAATAATTCATACAATTTAGTTATTTCCACACTTCCAAAGAAAATCCAGAAAGAACTGACAGGCAAGGAATAACTACCGGCAAAAATTCCAATTTGAATTATATGAACTTGTCAATTGTAATCTTAATTGGAATGTTATCCATTATGCAAAACTAAAAATATAACAAAATGTATAAGTATTTATTTGGGCCTGTACCTTCAAGACGCTTAGGAATGTCTTTAGGCGTTGATTTAGTTCCCAAAAAAGTATGCTCACTCGATTGTGTTTATTGTGAAGTAGGCAAAACGACAAAATTAACAGTCGAAAGAAAAGAATATATTCCATACGACAAAGTTGCAGAAGAATTGATGCACTATTTTAAGAATAGCCCGAACCCTGATTATATTACATTTTCAGGAGCAGGAGAACCAACACTAAATTCACGGATAGGTGATGTTCTTCAATTCATAAAACAAAATGAACCAAATATCCCGGTAGCTGTTTTAACAAATGGAACCCTGTTTTATGATAAAAAAGTTCGAAGAGAATTAAAAGATGCTGACATTGTGCTTCCTTCACTTGATGCAGCTACTGAAGCTACATTTCAAAAAATCAACCAACCGGCTTTACAACTTACCAGTGAAAAACAGATTCAAGGTTTGGTAGATTTCAGAAAAGAATTTACAGGAAAAATCTGGCTTGAAATTTTTATCCTTCCTGAGTATAATTATAATGATAATGAACTGTTAAAATTGAAAAAAACAATTGATAAGATAAAACCCGATTCTATTCAACTAAATACACTTGACAGACCTGGTACTGTAATGAATCTTCATTCGGCAACTATAGCAGAATTAAAACGAATAATTAATTTCTGGAATCTAAATAATGTTGAAATTATCGCTGCTGCACCACAAAGAAAGAGTATTCAATCCTATAGAAACGATGCTGAAACTGCAATTTTAGAAACAATTTCAAGAAGGCCCTGCACTACTGATGATCTTAAAGAAATATTAGGGATGCATATAAATGAAATTAATAAATATCTTGATGTGTTAGAAGCAGAGAATAAAATCAGGCCCGTTCGCCAGGAAAGGGGTATTTTTTATCAAAAAAAAGATAATTAAAAATATTATAGATAACTATATTCAATAAAATTAACCAGGTACCATAAATGATAAAATCCGATCAGGCTAAAGGATATCTTTTTTCCTTTATTGCTACAGTTGCATTAGCCAATGTGTATATCTTCAGTAAAGCAGCACTGAATGAATTAAACCTATTCCAGTTTGGATTTTTTTGGTTTGGCCTGGCAATTGTCTGGAATGTACTATATGGTATTTCTGCAGGAAAAATTAAAGTAGCCAGAGATCTGAAAACTAAAGAATACAGGATATTAGCTATTATTGGAATTCTCGAAGTAATCGGAACTATACTTTTCTTTACTTCCATAAAAAAGACAACCGACCCGGCAGTAATGTCATTCCTGCAAAACCTTGTTCCGCTATTTGTTTTAATGATGGGGGTAACGATACTGAAAGAGTCGTTTTCACTGCTGCAGGTTACAGGAATGGTAATAACTCTGGCAGGTGCTATAGTAACAAGTTTTACAGGCAATCTGGCTCAATCCGGATTTTTTGTTCCGGGAACCAGCTATATGATAGCTGCAACATTCTTTATTGCCCTTACAACCATAATATCACGTAGGAATATCAGAAGACTCGATCCGGGATTGCTCTCACTTAACAGGGCGGTATATCTTTTTGTTTTCGCAGCAATTTTCCTGTTATTCAGAGGAGATTCTATTATTATCTCCAAAAAAGCTCTCTTAAATGTTATTATAGGATCAATGGCTGGTCCGTTTCTAACAGCTCTCACCTCCTACACCGCACTCAAGTATATTGAGGCATCCAAAACTACAATTATACAGAGTGCAAGAGGGTTGTTCGTTATTATAGGAGCATGGATCTACTTTAATTCAGTACCGGCCTCCTTCCAGGTTGCAGGTGGCATAATTACAATTGTTGGTGTGATAGTCCTTATATCTGCAAAAAATATCAGGAAAAAGGAATAAGAATCCGTCTGTTAAGATTATCAGAGAAGAGGAATAAGTGACTTCTCAATTGGTAACAAAAGTTATTGCAACTGTCCCTTTGCCGGTATGCACCCCAAGAGCAGGGCTTACACTACTGATGAAATCAGGTTCTTTGCCTGTTATCTTTTTCATCTGTTCGACAAAATAATCAGCTTCATCAGGACTTGAAACATGATTAATAGAGTACCCATAAATGTCACGGTCGCCAATTGTGCTAATAATATTTGATAAAACTTTACGTCTGTGAGCTTTATAGGTAATAGCCTTATCAAGTAAAACTGTTTTTCCATCTTCAAGCACAGAGATGACAGGCTTTATCTTCAATAACTGTGCTATGAGACCCTTCACAGGGCTAACCCTGCCACTCCTGACTAAATATTTAAGCGTTCTTACACTTACAAATATTTTTGCATTCAATGTGTTCTTCACACTTTTTCGTACTATATCATCGTGGCTCAATCCTGTATCTATCATCTCTGCTATTCGCTTAACCTGCAATCCAACTGCTCCGGAGATCGAAACCGAATCGATAACATCAATTTTCTTCCCTGACTCAGCAGCTACCTTTTTAGCAGCATTCAAACTTGTTGAATACGTGCCGCTTAATCCTCCGGAGATATGAATAGCTATTACCGAATCATAGTATGTAACCAATTGTGAATAAAGGTTTACAAATGATGCCGGTGAAGGTTGTGAAGTAGAGGACAAGTTAGAGGGCTCCTCCTGCAACCTGTAAAATTCATCTGCCTTTAAGGTCAGGCCGTCAAGATAGTTGTTGTCATTTACAACCATATTAATAGGTACCACATTTATCTGGTACTTCTCAATAATATATTCAGGAAGGTCACATGTCGAATCTGTTACAAGTGCAATTTTATATTTTCTTTTATGAGCCGACTCAAACTGTCTGAACATATCCTCAACCTTCTGGAATGCAATCTTTCCATGGGCTCTTAACTTTGTGAAAAGAGTTGCCGGTTCATTTGTATGAACATGCAATCTCATTCTGTTTGACGAACCGGCCACAACTACCGAATCACCAAACTTTTTAAGAAGTTCAAGCAAAACCGGCCGGTCCATTTGTTGTCCGGTAAGCATTGCTTCAGTACAATATCTTACAATTGGTTTTTCAGAAGGTATATCATGTACCAGATCTGTTGATAATTCTCTGGAAAGTTCAACAACTTTTCTAATATCCTTTCCCTGTATCACCTCCTTCATCCCCTCCAGGAATAGTACAAATCCCTTTGCTCCCGCATCCACAACGTTTGCCTTGGCAAGTACTGCCAGTTTATGAGTAGTCTCCGACAGCGATATTTTTGCAGCCTCATATGAATTTACCATCAACTTGGTAAAGTCATCAAACAGATGGTTGTGATCATGAATATATTCAACCCATTCCCTTATAACTGTAAGAATGGTTCCCTCCACCGGGTCGGCCACCGACTCATAAAGGTATTTTACTGATCTTTTAAGCGATTCGGAGAACTCCTTAATAGTGATTTCGGTACAATCCTCAATCTCCTCGCTAAGCCCATACAGGAACTGGGCAAATATTATCCCGGAATTACCTCGTGCACCTGCAAGAGCTGCTTCCCCTATTGAGTCAACAGTTGTTTTGAATGATTTAACCGGTTCAATGTTATCTACAACCATCCTGATAGTAGATGCCATATTGGTTCCCGTATCACCATCTGCAACCGGGAATACATTAATCATGTTTACATCAGCCTGGTAATCAATAAGATTCTTAGCCCCGGCTAAAAACATATAATACAAATTCTTCCCGTTCAGTTTTTCCATCCTTAACAATATTCCAACATCAGGATGTAAAGATAGTACAATTAACAAGTAAGATCGGCAACCTGTTAAAAATCACTTAACGTCCCTGAGAGAGAGCTGTATCCTTTTTCTCTCAAGGTCAACTCCGGTAATCTTTACTTTAATATGCTGGTGAAGTTTTACTATATCATTGGGATCACTGACAAACCTGTCACTCATATTAGAAATATGAACCAAACCATCCTGCTTGACACCAATATCCACAAAAGCGCCAAATTTAGTAATATTGGTTACTATGCCCGGTACAACCATACCTTCAGAAAGGTCTTCAATAGAACGAACATCTGCAAAGCTGAATTCCCTGATTTTTGATCTGGGGTCTCTTCCGGGTTTTTTAAGTTCATCCATAATATCCCGGAGTGTAGGTAAACCACGATTCCCCTCAATATATCGTTCGAGTATTATCTTCTCCCTGTTTTTTTCTTCAGCCAAAAGATCGGCAAGAGTAATTCCCATATCACCGGCCATTCTCTCAACTATATGGTAACTTTCTGGATGAACAGCACTACTATCAAGAGGATTCTCAGCATTCCTGATTCTAAGGAACCCGGCACATTGCTCAAATGCCTTTTCTCCCATTAGCTTCACTTTCAACAACTCCTTCCTGGATATAAATGGTCCGTTTTCGGCCCTGAACTCAACAATATTAGAGGCAAGCTGCGAACCAAGACCTGAAACGTATGTCAGCAGATGTTTACTGGCAGTATTAACCTCAACACCCACAGCGTTAACACTGCTCATAACAACCTCATCAAGAGTTGTATGTAATTTACCCTGGTCTACATCATGCTGGTATTGTCCTACACCTATCGATTTAGGATCAATCTTTACCAGTTCAGACAACGGATCCATTAGCCTGCGTCCTATTGATACTGCTCCCCTTACTGTAACATCATAATCAGGGAACTCTTCCCTTGCTGTTTTTGACGCCGAATAGATGGAAGCACCCGACTCATTAACCACGAAAACCTGTATCTCATTATCAAATTTAATCCACTTTATAAAATCTTCTGTTTCCCGGCTGGCCGTACCATTTCCTATAGCTATTGCTTCAATTTTATAGGCATCTGCCAGACTCGATATTTTTCTAACAGATATGGCTGTCTCATTCTGGGGCGGATGAGGAAAAATAGTCTCATTATGAACAAGATTACCCTGTTTATCGAGACAGACCACTTTGCATCCTGACCGGAACCCCGGGTCGATGGCAAGCACACTCTTTTCGCCAAGGGGAGCAGCAAGCAGCAATTGTCTGAGATTCTCAGAAAATACCTTTATCGCTTCATCGTCAGCAGTTTCTTTGGACCTGTTTCTGAATTCTGTTTCCATAGAGGATGACAATAATCTTTTCCATGAATCTTTTATTGCCAATCCTATCTGCCGTGCCGATTCACTCCTGCTCTTCAGGAACAGATCTTCAAGGAGTTCTATTGCCTTATCATTGTCAGGTGTAACAGAAAGTTTTAAATACCCTTCATCTTCGCCTCTTCTCATAGCCAGAAGCCTGTGGGAAGGACACTTCTTTAATAACTCGTTCCAATCAAAATAGTCGCGGAATTTTGCACCTTCCACATCTTTACCCTTTACGACCCTGGATGTAATAACCGCATCTTTTTCAAAGAGTTTTCGAATTCTTTTACGGGCTTGCTCATCCTCATTGATCCATTCGGCAATAATATCCCTCGCACCCTGTAAAGCTGATTCAATATCTTCAATCTCATCAGACAGGAATTCTTCGGCACTCAACCCGGGATCCTTTTCCTGCTGATCAAAAATTAATCTGGCTAAAGGCTCAAGTCCCCTTTCCCTGGCAACCGACGCCCTTGTCTTGCGCTTTGGACGGAAAGGAAGATAAATATCTTCCAGTTCTGCCATTGTTACAGTATTATTAATCTTTTCAAGTAGCTGAGGAGTCATCATCTCCTGCACTTCAATTGATTTGATTATTGCTTCGCGCCTTTTATCAAGTTCAACCAGTTTTTCGTACTCATCTTTTATATGACCTATCTGCACTTCATCAAGACTACCGGTTATCTCCTTCCTGTATCTGCTTATAAATGGAATCGTAGCTCCATCATCTATCAGCCTGATAGTATTTTCAACCTGCCACTCGTGATGTCCCAGTCTGGAGGCAATAACTGATATGTATCTTTTCTTATCCATAACTATTCAACATATAAAACAAGTCCCTTAAGATATTCACTTTCAGGATGGTAAATATTCACCGGATGATCAGGTGGCTGACTCAGCTGGTGCAAGATCCTTACCCTGCGACCGGTATTGGCAGCCGCTACAAAAACTGATTTCCTGAAATTATCCCTGCTTACTACCTGGGAGCAGGAGAATGTAAATATTATACCCCCTGGCTTTATCTGTTCGATTGCCTTAAGATTCAGTCTCTTGTAGCCCTGCAGGGCATTATGCAATACATTATTACGTTTAGCAAAAGCCGGCGGATCGAGAATAATAAGATCATACTCATCTCCTGTATCTTCCAGAAATTTAAATGCATCCTTAACCACACCCTGATGCCTGTTATCTCCGGGGAAATTCAGGTCTGCATTCTCATTGGCGAGTTTAACAGCCCTGGAAGAAACATCTACAGTGTGAACAAGAGAAGCATTCTTCATTGCGTAAACTGAAAAGCCACCGGTATAACCAAACATATTCAGTACGCGCCGTTCTGAAGAATAATTCTGCAGCAGCTTTCTGTTCTCTCTCTGATCGATAAAAAAACCTGTTTTCTGTCCATTTATCCAGTCAACCTTAAACCTGTACCCATACTCTTTAACAATACCAGGTTCTCCCGTACCGGTAAGATATCCGTTTTCCGGAGATATATCAGCCTTTTGAGGAAGAGTTGATTCGCTTTTATCATAAACCGACTCAAGCCTTTTGCCTAATATTTCATGCAACAATGAGGCTATGATTTCCCTGTTATTATAAAGGCCTACCGAATAATACTGAGTAACTGCCACGCCATTGTAAAAATCTACTATCAATCCGGGCAAACCATCTCCTTCACCGTGTATAAGGCGGTAAACATTGGTGGCATGATTATTTGTAAGATCTAATTTTTTTCTTAACAGTAATGCTGCTTCGATTCTTTCCCTGAACAGACTCTCATCAATTGGTCTGTTAACAAAATCCATTACTCTTACAGCAATTGATCCGGTCTGATAATAACCAACTGCCAGGAAGTTATCCTTATTATCATAAAGTTCGACCTGCTCACCCTCAACAGGCACCCGGTCCATCTTTTTAATAGCTCCCGAGAAAACCCATGGGTGGTAGCGATGAAGTGACTGATCTTTCCCCGATTTAAGAATTATTTTCACTCTGTGTAACATCATTTTAAGATCAATTAGGCGCCATTAATAAGTTTACTGTATATCATGTTACAGACCCAGGCATCAGTTGCAGCGTAAATTAACTGACCATCTGACAATTGTTCCTTTTCCCAATTTGTCACCTGTTGTCTCTTTGAAATGGTAAATCCCAGGATGATAGCAGATAGTTTTTTCAGACCGGCACTCTTTATCCCAAAATCTTTTACCATATCCTGCAGTTCAATAAACCCTGCCGGTGTAAAATCTGCCCACTCTCTTAGCCCTTTAATATCATCCCTGATTGCAACTCCTGGTTTTATTATATTCTTGTCAGACAAGATAGATATGAGCTGTATCGGGAGTCCGATCTTATTAATGCGAAAAAGATATGCTTTGGTAGCTGTAGATAATTGCAGCATTGCTATCTTGTTATATTTACCTTTCCTGAATGTGGGACGTGTCTCTGTATCAAAACCAACTATACTGTTATTCTTCAGGTCCTCAAAAATGCTATCGAGGTTATTCATATTCTCTACTACTACAATTTCACCCTCAAAATGCTCTACCCCAAACTCCGTTAGCTCCTCTTTGGATACCTCCTCCCTATAATTCATCATCGTTATTCTTTTTAAAATCAGACATTCGTTTTGATATTATCCAGCCGGAAGTATCTCTCCCTTCCGAATCAATCTGTTTATGCTCACCTTCTTTTCCTATTAATTCGGGATTTAGAAGTGCATTATGTATTGCACGTAAAGCACTTAACAGTTTTTGTCCCCAGTAAAGCCTGGAATTCTCCCTGCATTCCCAGAGGGCATCATTCATCAAATCGACAGTTCCCATACTGTAAACAATAAGATAATCCTTCATATCCTGGAATATATCAGCAAGATTCTCCGCAATTGAGCCTATCACAGGAAGTTCACTATCAGAAACAGAATTATCAAATGCCTCTGGAAAATCGTTAGCTTCTCCAAGCTTAACCACTATCATTTCATCTATTTCCTTCCACTTCTCTTCTGTAACAAATTTTTCAGGTGACTCTTCCATCACGGGTTCAACCTCAGGCAGACTGAGACTCTTTGAATACAGAAGCGGCAGCAAACGTTGCATAAAAACCAATATCTGCTCTCCTTTATATTTGGAAGAAGTTTCAATAAAATTGCAATACTCGTTTGCAACAGCTGTAAATTCAATTACCTCTTTGGAATATACTATATGTTCGAGATTTTTCATATGTTTATAATTTAATTTTTATTGGTCATATGCAGCTCTCATGACAAAATTTAATCATACCACTGTGTGTTAAAATAGAATAAATTTTGTCATGTTCGGTTCATGTGTTTATAATTTATTTTCAATGGTCACATGGAACCGCATTAAATGAATAATCATTCCCCTGTGTGAAAAAAATAATTATTCTTTTAATGCTTGTTTCATAACAATAATTCAGAGTGCAAAATTAGACATTTAAAAATAACTAATGAACTCATTTAATAATTGGGAGGATTATTAGTTTTTGTACCATGGGTACCAAGGTATTAGGCAGTAGGCAGTTGGCAGTTGGCAGTTGGCAAAGGCAGTTGGCAGTTGGCAATTGGCAGTTGGCAATAGGCAATAGGCAGTTGGCAGTTGGCAAAAGGTGTTAGAAACGGGGAGAAACGGGAAACGAAGAAGAAAAATCTGTTCTATAAATCAACAGATCCCTCTCCGGCAACTGCCGGATCGGGATGACAATTCAACGATTCAACAATTTTTAACTTCTTCCCACTTTAGTCACTTTTAACTTTAGAAGTACGGACTACGTCCCTTCTAGCTATTCCAGGATAACAGATTATTTTCATCACTCCGGATTTTGTCGTGATCGAGTAACCATCGTACTACCTTAATCGTTTTCTGATCATCTCCTCCAACCATCCTGACAATTTCATCAATTGCGATACTGGTGCTTCCGAGCAGACGTTTAACCTCTCCCAGGATCATATCAAATTCATACTTGCTAAGATCAAGTTCGTTCCTGCTCAGACATACATCACACTTTCCACAACG
Source organism: Bacteroidales bacterium (assembly GCA_030596125.1). GTDB lineage: Bacteria > Bacteroidota > Bacteroidia > Bacteroidales > VadinHA17 > JAUVKT01. Next base: position 16,133 of record JAUVKT010000017.1, read on the forward strand.
TTCCGAATCCTGTCCAAAATAATCAAGGATCAATGAGGGCCTGCATCTTGTTTCTGAGCCAACATAACCGAGCATCCTCCCAAGCCTTATTTCAAACTTGTCTTTCACACCGGAATGATTTTCAGGACTGATACGTAATGATTTACGATCGAGTCGTTCCTCTGAAAATATTATCAGGGCACTCTTTTTGCCGGGAATGTATTTTATAATATCGTGAGAACTGAGGTGAGTCATAAATTTATATACTGCATCGCGGGTTAATCCCGACTTTTTGGATAAAAAGTCTTCATTTACAGCAACATAATCGGTAAAAAGTCCGGTATATGATCTCAGGATCAACTTGATAAAACCATCGAGGGCAACATTTGCTACCTGGAATTTATAAAGATCATCTCTGTTAACAATAAAATTTACCCTTGAAGGATTATTAAGTTCTTCGGTAAGTTCCAGGTAACCCTCCTTTTCAAGGAACCTAATACTGTTATATACTTCACTAACAGAAAGTCTGTAGTGTGTTACAAACCTACCAAGATCAAAATCATACACATTATTTTTTCCGCCACCGATAGGAATTTTAAGATAATTACAAAGCATTTCATAAATATCTTTGATCTTATCAACCGGAGGAAAGCTGGTACGCACCCTGTCTTTTGCCCTGCTGATATCAGAATTGTTATAAAGCAGTACCGCCCATGCCTTCTTACCATCCCTGCCGGCTCTACCGCTCTCCTGATAATAAGATTCTATAGAGTCAGGTATATCCCAGTGTATAACAAAACGTACATCCTCTTTATCGATACCCATTCCAAATGCATTGGTCGATACAATGATCCTTGTTTTTCGTCCCATCCATTCATTCTGCCTGGCATCCCTTAATTCCCTGCTCAGGCCTGCATGATAGAAACCGGCAGATATTTTATTGGTCATAAGAAACTGTGCTATCTCTTTCGATTTTTTACGGCTCCTGACATAAATGATACCCTGCCCTTTAACTTTCTCAACTGTTCTCAGGATATATGACTCCTTATCTTCTATCTTCCTTACCAGATAAACAATATTCTCTCTTTCAAAACCCGACTTAAAAACAGTTGTCCCCCTGAACTTAAGTTTACTTAGAATATCTTCAACAACCGGAGGAGTAGCGGTTGCCGTAAGTGCAAGGAAAGGAACCTTTTCGGGTAATAACTCCCTCAAATCGGAAATTTTTAAATAAGAGGGTCTGAAATCATAACCCCATTGAGATATGCAGTGAGCCTCATCTACTGCTACAAGGGTAATATTCATCCTTACTACCCTGTTTCTGAACATCTCAGAAGATATCCTCTCAGGGGAGATATAAAGGAATTTATAATCACCATAGATACAGTTATCAAGTGCAATACTAATCTCATCCTTCATCATTCCTGAATGAACCATTACTGCCCTGATGTCCATCTTCTTAAGCTTATCAACCTGATCTTTCATTAAGGCAATCAATGGAGTGATAACCAGGCATATACCATCTGAACCGAGAGCAGGCACCTGGAAAGTAATCGATTTTCCCCCTCCGGTAGGTAACAGTCCCAGAGTATCTTTCCCAGCCTCTACTGATCTTATTATTTCTTCCTGCAGCGGACGGAAAGAGGTAAATCCCCAATACCTGGTCAGTATTCTCTTATGATCATCAGTATTACCCATAACCATTAACTGAAGCTATCCAAAATTTTGTGAAACAACTAATTGGTGCAATGCTTCCTATACAAAAATAGTAACTGTATTTCAATTTTTTATACAGATTCAAAAATTAAAATCTCTTTTCTGGCTGTCGCTATTTTTTTGTAACTTTGCCCATCAAAAATTAAAACAATTCCGGCTATGTCGTTTATTGATGATAAGGTACAAATGGAAGGTATTACTTTTGATGACGTACTGCTTATTCCATCCTATTCAAATGTACTTCCAAGAGAGGTAGATTTAAGGACCAGATTTACAAAGAATATTGAGATCAACACACCTATCGTTTCAGCAGCCATGGATACTGTCACTGAAGCTGACCTGGCAATAGCAATTGCCCGTGAAGGTGGTATAGGTGTTATTCATAAGAATATGTCGATTGAGAAACAGGCTCAGCATGTGAAAAGGGTAAAAAGAGCTGAAAATGTTATGATCCACGACCCTGTAACAATCGGAAAGAAAGAAACTGTTTCGGATGCCATTAACCTTATGACAGAGTTTAAGATAGGAGGCATACCGGTAATTGACAGCAATGGAGTGCTTATAGGTATTGTAACGAACAGGGACCTCAGGTTTGAAAATGATATGACAAAAAAGATCTCCGAAATTATGACGGTTGATCTGATTACTACAAACCAGGCTGCAAATCTTGCTGATGCATCAGCTATTCTTCAAAATCACAAGATAGAAAAGCTGCCTATCGTTGATGAAAAGGGCAAACTAGCCGGACTAATAACATATAAAGACATAACTAAAGCTAAAGACAGGCCAATTTCCAGTAAAGATGCACAGGGCAGACTGAGGGTTGCTGCAGCAATCGGGATTGCAGCCGACACTCTTGACAGGGCAAAAGCCCTGATAGAAGTACATGTTGATGCTCTTTCAATAGATACAGCCCATGCTCACACCGAAAATGTAATTAAAGTCCTGAAAGCTGTCAAAAAAAATCATCCTGAGATAGATGTAATTGCAGGTAATGTTGGAACTGCTGAGGCAGCTTTGATGCTTGCAGCTGAGGGCGCTGATGCAATAAAAGTTGGTATCGGTCCGGGATCAATTTGTACAACACGTATAATTGCCGGAGTTGGAGTCCCTCAGCTTTCTGCCATATATGAGGTCGCCAAAGCACTTAAAGGATCAGGTATTCCGGTGATTGCTGATGGAGGGATCAGATATTCCGGGGATATGGTTAAAGCTTTCGCAGCAGGTGCCGACTCAATTATGGCAGGATCACTCTTTGCCGGTGTTGAGGAATCGCCCGGAGAAACTATTATTTTTAGCGGCAGAAAATTCAAATCATACAGGGGTATGGGTTCTATAGAGGCTATGCAACATGGTTCAAAAGACAGATATTTTCAGGATATTGAAGATGATATTAAGAAACTTGTTCCTGAAGGTATTGCTGCCAGAGTTCCGTATAAAGGAACACTTAATGAAGTGATTTACCAGCTGACAGGCGGACTGAGAGCAGGAATGGGCTATTGTGGTTCTAAAAATATGGAAAAGCTGAAAGAGGCTAAATTTATCAGAATTACACAATCAGGGGTAATTGAAAGTCACCCACATGATGTAACAATTACAAGGGAAGCACCTAACTACAGCCGATAAACCGCATAAATCATACAAGTTATGAGAACCAAATCGCCACTGATTACTATCCTCATATCAGTAATAGTAATTCCCTGTTTATTTGGCCAGGAAAACAATGACAGAAAAATTCTGCTTGACATTAATGGCAACAAGATTACAAGGGGTGAATTCATGTGGTTGTATGAAAAGAATAATTCAGGAGGTACTCATAGCAGTATTGATGACTATCTCCAGATGTTTATAAATTTCAAACTGAAGGTTGAAGCTGCCAATGAGGCCGGAATTGACAAAAGTGTAAGTTTCAAACGCGAATTAACAGGATACAGAAAACAGCTGGCCCGAAACTACCTTACTGATCAGGATATAAAGGAAGAATTGCTCAAAAAAGCCTATGAGAGATCGAAAGAAGAGATAAATGCTTACCACATTCTGATTAAATGTCCGGCTGATGCCAGCCCCGCTGATACTATGAGTGCATGGAGTAAAGCAGGAAATATAAGAGAACGTATCCGCCTTGGCGAACCATTCGAAGCAGTTGCGAGAGGAGCATCAGACGATCCTTCAGTAAGAATTAACGGAGGAAATCTTGGATACTTCACCGTATTCCAGACTCCAATTACATTTGAAAATAAAGTCTACGGAATGAAGCCCGGAGCACTCTCAAAACCAATACGCACTGCAGACGGCTATCATATCATAAAAGTTCAGAACAGAAGACAAAACAGCGGTAGAATAAAAACAGCACATATAATGAAGGTAACTCCTCCGGGCATAACACCCGGACAGAAGGAAAAAGCCAGTGAACAGATTGATAGTCTGTACAAAATGTTACTTTCAGGTGCCGACTTCTCAAAACTGGCAAAGGAGTTCAGTGATGATAAAGGAACCTCCGGGAATGGAGGTAAGTTACCCTGGTTTGGCACAGGAGAAATGATTTTTGAATTTTCCGAAGAGGCATTCAGACTGATGCATAACGGTGATTTTTCACAACCGGTTCAGACTGTTTACGGATGGCACATTATAAAAAGAATTGATAAACAATCACCCCTACCCTACAGCGAGGCCCGAAAAAATCTTGAAAGTAAGCTAAGTCAGTCATATCTTGCATCAGTTACGAGAAAATCTTTTGCTACCCGCCTTAAAACCGAATATAACTACAAGGTTAATAATGTAATACTTGAATGGTTTAATACGATAGCAGACTCAACATTCAGGTCGGGAACCTACAACTGGAATACGAAACATATCCCCACAGAAACTCTGTACAGTTTTGCCGGAGTAACCTGTAGTGCTGCAGATTTTGCCGATTATATCAACAGAGTTGGAAACAGGGCCCCATTATCTGATTCAATATCATTTATTAATTCCCTGCTTGATCAAAAATCATACGATGATCTTATTAAGTATGAAGACTCCATTCTCGAAACCAAATACAGCGATTTTGGATACCTTATTAATGAGTTCCACGACGGAATCCTTCTTTTTGAGATTTCTGACTCTATGATATGGTCAAGATCAATGAATGATACTTCTGGTCTGATGAAATACTATGAGACACGTAAAAACGAATTTATGAGAGATGAGGCTATTAAAGCCAAAATATACACCATTTCAAACAAAGCCGGAAAAAACAGAACTAAAAAACTGATCAAAACGGTAAAAAAATATTATCACAGGGATAATGGCGACCATACAATAATTGAACTTTCAATATTTAACACTGATACACTTATTTCTATTACAGAGGACGTTTATACAAAAGGATCAAACCATCTGACAGACCAGGTAAAATGGACAAAAGGATTAAGTCAGGTGACAGACAAAACAGGGACTCATGAGATCTATATTTCATCTGTAACTGAAGCTAAACCGGTTGAATTTGAAGAGGCAAAACCGCTTATCATTGATGGCTACCAGAAATTTCTTGAATCGGAATGGCTGAAACAATTACATTTGAAATACAACGTTATAGTTTACGATGATGTACTGAAAACAATTAAACATTAAACTCTATGAAGAATTACCTTACTATACTTATTCTTCTAATAATCAGTGCCAGCTGTTCCAATTTTAATGGCAACAGTAACAGGCAGGCAGTTGCCAGAGCTGATGAAGAATATCTCTACAGGGATGAACTACCTCCTCTCTTCAATAACGGTATAACCAGGGAAGACAGCATAAGTATAGTCAGAAATTATATCGACAGGTGGATAAAGCGTCAATTAATACTTTCACGGGCTGAGATCAACCTGACAGAAGAGTATAAGTCGGAAATGGATCAGAAAATTGAGGAGACCAGGGAAAATCTGCTTATATATCAGTATCAGCAACAGATGATGTTGCAGAGGATGGACACAACAGTTACCGAAGAGAAGATTCAGTCATATTATGACGAAAATATTCAAAACTTCAACCTTTCCTACCCGCTTGTTAAGGCACTTTTTATCAAAATCCCCATAGAGGCACCAAATATCGACAGGGTAAGAGTATGGTATAAGTCTTACAACCAGGAAAATCTTCAAAACCTTGAGAGTTATTGCTATCAGTTTGCCGATAAATTTGATGACTTCGGGGAAAACTGGATTAATATATCACATCTTTTAAGGGTATTACCTGAAGATATTGGCAGAAGTGATCGCTTTCTAAGGAATAATTCACATTTTGAAACCTCAGATTCACTATACTACTATTTTGTAAATATCAGGGATTTCAGGTTACGTGGGGCTGTGGCTCCTATAGAGTATGTGAGCGGTGATATTAAAAATATCATACTTAATAACCGTAAAATAGATTTTCTGCAGATCCTTGAAAATGGAATATATAACGAGGCACTTAAAGATAACTCTTTTAAAATATACTAAGCAGGCAATATACTATATAGTAGTAAAATAGAAAAATATTATTAACTGACACTGTTAACAAACAAGATTTAAGGTACAGATGAAAAAGACTATACAGATTTTTATAAGTAGCATTATACTATCCGTGATTATTACCTCCAATGTCAATTCACAACAGGTTGTAGATGCTGTAACATGTATTATTGGAGATGAGATAATATTGCTGTCTGAAATTGAGAGCCTGGTTCTGACCCAAAGAAGCATGGGAGACAAAACACCTGCAAACAAGTTAAGATGCATAATACTGGAAGATATGATGATACAGAAACTATTCCTCGACCAGGCCAGGCTGGATAGTATCATAGTAACCCAGGATGAGGTTGACAGAAGTCTCAATATGAGGCTTAATGAATTTGTTATGAGAGCAGGCTCCGAAGAGAATCTTGAGGAATACTATAATAAAAGTATGATTGAGATTAAGCGTGATTTGAGGAAAATGATGGAAAATGAACTTCTGACTCAACAGATGCAACAATCCCTCGCCAGTGATATTTCTTCTACACCTGCTGAGGTAAGGAGGTTCTTTAACAGGCTAAGCAGTGATAGTGTACCACTAATACCTGCAAAAGTGCAAATAAGCATAATTCAGATCGACCCACCTGACAATGAAGAAAACATACTTGAGGTACGTCAGAGATTACTGAATCTGCGACGCAGGATCATTGAAGGAGAAAGCTTCAGAGCACTTGCCATATTATATTCCGAAGATGATGGCTCAGCTACCCGCGGAGGAGAAATTGGCTTTATGCCACGTTCAAACCTCGATAAAGCTTATGCTGATGAAGCTTTCAGCCTGAAAAAGAACAGTGTTTCGAGAGTGGTTGAGTCTCAGTTCGGTTTTCATATTATTGAACTTATCGCCAGGAACGGAGATTTGGTAAACACCAGGCATATTCTTATGAAACCCAAGGTTAAACCAGGGCAGATTACCGAGGCAATAAACAGACTCGACAGTATTGCAGTTCTTATCAGGAAAGACAGTCTCTCATTTGAACTGGCAGCAATCAGGTTCTCAACAGATAAAGATAGCCGACTGAACGGAGGTAGATTTGTTACAGGAGATACCCGGGAGAATCTGATAATGATTGATAATCTTCCTCCTGATACTTACAAGGTAGTAAGGGATCTGAAAATAGGAGAAATATCGGAGGCTTTCCAGACTACAGATTCAAAAGGTAATACCATTTTCAGAATAGTAAGGCTTGATTCCCGTACTGAACCACACAGGGCAAACCTTAAAAATGATTTCACATATATTCAGGATTTGTCGCTCTCAAACAAGAGGAATGATGTTTACAACGACTGGATATTTGAAAAAATGGAAAATACATATATAAAGATCAGTGATAGTTTTAAAACATGCCAATTCTTCAATAAAGGATGGCTGAAGTAGGAAGGATACAGATATTAGTAATCTTAGCATTACTCTTTTTTTCTACCTCCGGACAGGTCTCTTCTCAGCAGGCAGAAAACAGTAAAAAGAAAAGGGTAGAAATCCTTCATGCCGATGAAATGATCGCCGAAGGAACCCTTAAACGCCTGGTAGGAAATGTATTTCTGAGACATAAGGAGACTTTAATGACCTGTGACAGCGCTCACTATTTTGAAAGCGCCAACCTTGTTAATGCATTCAGCAACGTTCATATATATAAGGGAGACACACTGCACATTTATGGAGACTATCTGATATATGATTCTGATGCCGAAAATGCTGAAATAATCGATAGCGTTATCCTGATAGACAACGACACCTACCTGTACTCCGATCATATCTTTTATAACATGATCACTGATGTTGCCGATTATAAAGATGGTGGCAGGATTATAGATGGAGAAAACCAGCTCACAAGTAAAATAGGTCTATATTTAATAATAACTGAAATATTTCATTTTAAGGATAGTGTTAAACTGGTAAACCCCGACTATACGATGTATTCCGATACCCTTATTTACGATACAAAAACTGAGATAGCATACTTCACCGGGCCGACCGAGGTGATAGGTGACAGCCTTTATATAAAATGCGAAGAGGGGTGGTATGATACCAAACAGGATATATCACTGCTGGAAAAAGACGCTATGATTAACAATGAAAAACAGATTATCACCGGTGATTCTCTCTATTATGAGAGCGAGGAAGGGTATGGAACAGCTTTCTTCGATGTAACAATCTCAGACCTTACAAGGGATATTGTTGTAAAAGGAAATAAAGCATGGTTCTATAAAGAGCCTGAACAGTTTATGATAACCGACAGTGCACAATTTATTCAAAAAAGTAATGATGATTTTCTATATCTTCACTCAGACACATTATGGTCGGTTACAGTTTCAGACACGATTGGTGAATTCAGGCTCCTGAAATCTTTTTTCGGATGCAGAATTTTCAGCGATGGACTCCAGGCTCAATGTGATTCTCTCTCATACTCTTTCCGGGACTCAGTTATCCGTATGTACCACCAACCAGTAATATGGTCTGATGGCGAACAGCTTACATCAGACTCGATAGCCCTCTTTACAAAAAACAGCGATATGGACCGTATGGAGTTATATAATAGTGCATTTATTATAGAACAAGTTGATTCTATGAGGTATAATCAGATAAAGGGAAAGAATCTTTTTGGTTATTTCAGGGATAACTCCCTCTACAAGCTAGAGGTGAGGGGAAATAGTGAAAATATCTACTTCGCTATTGAAGAGAATGAGCTGGTGAGTGTAAACCAGGCGAAATGTTCAAATATGGACATTTATCTGGAAGAGGGAGAAATTAAGAAGATATATATGCTTCAGACCCCGGATGGGACCCTTGACCCTCCGCTACATATTATTCCGCTACTGCGCAGGCTCGAAAATTTTAAATGGTTGGAGTCAATCAGACCTAAAGACAGGTATGATATTTTCAGGAGACCGGGTGCAGACAAATAAAAAAAGAGGCCGCAGCCTCATTTCTAATACTCTTCTTCATTAAAAAAGAAATCCTCTTTACTGGGATAATCAGGCCAAATATCTTCAATACTCTCATAAATATCGCCTTCATCTTCAATCTCCTGAAGATTTTCAATAACTTCCATAGGAGCTCCGGAACGTATTGCATAATCAATAAGTTCATCTTTAGTTGCCGGCCAGGGGGCATCTTCAAGTTTAGAAGCTAACTCGAGTGTCCAATACATCTTATCCTGATTTATTGTTTAAATTTAGGTCTGCAAATAAATAGTAATTTATTCAAAAAAACAATAGGAATATTCGTTTTTTTTCAAGGAATTCATCTTGTTTCTTCAAAACCCGCATCAGATGCGGCTTTCCTACCCAAAACAAACAGAAAATCAGATAATCTGTTAATATATTTCACCACCCCATCATCCCCCGTTAGATCTTCATTGATGCTTGTTAGGTTTATCACTGGCGATCTCACCATCCAGCAAACGAATTATACGATGGGCATTCTTGGCAATATCCTCCTCGTGGGTAACAAGAATCACAGTATTACCCTTACTGTGAATATCCTTTAACAGGTTTAGAATATCAATAGATGTCTTACTGTCCAGATTCCCTGTTGGCTCATCAGCCAGAATAATTGACGGATTGTTTATCATAGCCCGTGCAATTGCAACACGCTGTCTCTGCCCTCCCGAAAGCTCATTTGGTTTATGTTTCATACGATCACCAAGCCCCACAAGATCAAGCATATCTGAAGCGAGCTTCTCCCTTTCAACCTTTGGAACTCCCGCGTAAATCAGAGGCAACATTACATTTTCATGTGCAGTATATCTTGGAAGCAGATTAAAAGTCTGGAAAATAAACCCTATCTCCTTATTCCTTATCTCTGCGAGCTGATTATCTTCAAGTTTGCTGACATCAGTCCCATTTAGAATGTATTTACCTTTAGTCGCTGTATCCAAACAGCCAAGAATGTTCATAAGTGTAGATTTTCCTGACCCCGACGGTCCCATTAACGCTACAAATTCATTCTTGTTAATGTCAAGTGATATAGTTCTGAGAGCTCTTACAATTACCGTCCCAACCTGGTAATTCTTTACAATATCTTTAATCTCAATTATCTTGCTCATATCTTATCTTTAAAAATTACCCGAAAATAGTTTAATAAATTCAGTTTTTAATAATTCAGTTTATTAAATTTTGTTAATATCTTATAACGAAATCCTGTTTATCAATTCCTTCCCTGTAAAAAATCAGGCCAAACTGGAAAAGATCAATTGTAACAGTTACATCCTTCAATGCCTTTATGCCCCCCCAGGCATGACCCATTTCCCGTGAGTGATAAATATCATCCAGTACTATTAAGGTATCTTTATCGATATGTTCGCGTATTATCGACAAATACCGCAATACAGCTACTCTCCTGTGATTTCCATCAATAAAAATCATCCCGGGTGTACCAGATCGCGATAATATTTCAGGCAGTGCCATATCAAAATCACTATTCATAAGGTGTATATTCCCTGCATCTGCCCGCTGAAAGACACTCTTTGCAATTGCTGACCTGTTACCGCATCCCTCTATTGTAAAAACCTCTGAAGACTTTGCTGATAATGCCATATAAAGAGTGCTTATACCAAAAGAGGTACCCAATTCAATAATTGGTTTCCCGTTATTCTGCATAGCCAATCTGGATAGTAAACCACCATACTTTGCACTTACCGACGATCTCCTTGTAAGTTCTGAGACCCTCTGTTTACTTCTCCTCCTATTTAAAGAACCTGCTCCAAGATCTGTTATTTCTATCTCCTCCCCGGTACTTAAAAGTTCTGTTCTGATCTTCTCTACCTTACTGACAACTGAAAGATCACTTTTATTCAGAAAAACTTCTGTTATCATCTTATATACAAAGGGACTATGAATACCATGACCTTTTCTGTGCCGGGAAAAGAGATAATACCTGACCGCCATAATAACCCTGTAGAAATTCATTTAAGCTTTTTGGAATAGTAAATATTAGGTGAACACTCTAAAAATAGTTATTTTCGGTATGGTAACGAAAATACCATTTTTATAATAAAATTAAGCGATGCCGGAGATTATTAATACTGAAATTACTTACCTGACAGGAGTAGGTCCTAAAAGAGCTGAACTACTGGGAAAAGAGATTGGTGTAAAAACCATCAGTGACCTGCTCTATTATTTCCCATATAAATATATCGACCGTACACAATTTCATAATATTGCCGACCTAAGCTCAGATATGCCATACATACAGATTAGCGGGGTTATCGAAAGGTTTTTCACAGAAGGGGGAGGAAGAAGTAAAAGACTTGCTGCCAGTTTCAGGGATGATACCGGTACCATAAAGCTGGTATGGTTTAAAGGCATAAACTGGATAACCAACAGTTACACTGTGAATAAAAAGTATATCGTTTTCGGGAAACCGGGAATCTTCAATGGTATGCTCAATATCATTCATCCTGAGATAGAAGATCCCGGAAAAAAAGAAAAAAAGATCACTTCAGGGATACAGGCTCAGTACAATACAACCGAAAAGCTTAAAAGTAGCTATATCACATCAAGGACTATTAATAAACTGTTGAGCAATATCTATACCCAGTTCGATTTCAGGGTCAAGGAGACTCTTCCCGGATGGATGATACACAAGTATAACCTGATGCAGCTTCATGATGCCCTTTTTACTATTCATTTCCCCAACAACAACCGGGATGTTGAAAAGGCAAGATACCGGCTTAAATTTGAAGAACTTTTTTATATACAGCTTAACCTCCTCAGGTTTAAGGTTCGCAGGGCCAACCAGTACAAAGGATTTATTTTTAGCACTGTAGGAGATAAATTCAATAACTTCTACTATAAAAACCTGCCATTTGAACTTACGGATGCACAAAAAAAGGTGATGCGGGAGATAAGGAAAGATATCGGTTCAGGTAAGCAGATGAACCGGTTACTACAGGGGGATGTAGGTAGCGGTAAAACACTCGTTGCCTTAATGAGTATGTTAATTGCAAATGATAATGGATACCAGGCATGCCTGATGGCACCCACCGAGATACTTGCGATACAGCATTACAATACTATAGAAAGTTTTGTTGCAGGACTTGATCTGGAGGTAAGATTATTGAGAGGATCGACAAAAAAATCTGAAAGGAGCGAGATCTCCGAAATGCTTGGGGATGGCAGACTTAATATTCTGATAGGCACCCACGCTCTGATCGAAGATACTGTTCAGTTTTCACGTCTTGGATTGGTAATTATTGACGAGCAGCACAGGTTTGGTGTCGCCCAGCGTGCCCGTCTATGGGAGAAAAGCAGTAAACCACCACATATCCTTGTAATGACTGCCACCCCTATCCCCCGTACCCTGGCTATGACCCTCTATGGAGATCTGGATGTTTCTGTAATCGATGAACTGCCACCCGGCAGAAAACCTGTAAAAACACTCCATTATACCGACTCAGCCCGCCTCCGTTTGTTCAGGTTTATGAAAAAAGAGATAGAAGCAGGGCAACAGATCTATATTGTCTATCCTCTGATAAAAGAGTCGGAAAAAATGGATTATAAAAATCTTGAAGAGGGTGTAGAGGCAATTACCAGAGATTTTCCCGCTCCCCGGTACGTTATAAGCATTGTACACGGCCAAATGAAATCCAGGGAAAAGGACTATTCAATGCGCCTGTTCAAAGAGGGCAAGGCACATATTCTTATTGCTACGACAGTTATTGAGGTAGGAGTCGATATTCAGAACGCCTCAGTCATGATTATTGAAAGTGCAGAAAGATTTGGGCTGTCACAGTTACACCAACTGCGGGGACGTGTTGGAAGAGGAGCATCACAGTCGTATTGCATATTAATGAGTTCAGATAAATTGTCCGGGGAAGCCAGTAAGCGACTGGAAATAATGATATCATCTTCAGATGGATTTGAAATTGCAGAGGCTGATCTCCGTATTAGAGGTCCGGGCGATATTGAAGGCACGCAACAGAGCGGAATAGGCTTCAATCTGAAAATTGCTGACCTTGGTCGCGACGGACAGATTCTGGAATACGTCAGGCGAATTGCAGGAGATATAATTGAGAAAGATCCCGATCTTAAAAATGATGATAATACTATTTTAAAGAATGAGATAGTCAGACAAGCAAAAACCGGTTTCGATTGGAGCTCTATCAGCTGATTCTTATTTAAACTCATATTAAATTACTTTTAAACAAAAAAACTGACTAATCTTATATTTTTTTCAACTGGTAATTCTAATTTTGCATCCTGATTCTAAGGAAACATCCAAGATGGAGAACAATAATACCATAGAGCATACAGGCATAGTTAAATCAATTGAAAACAATTATGTTAACATCGCCATATCATCTCATCCATCATGTACAGGATGTGCAGCATCAGGTATATGTGATGTTTCCGGCGAAAACGAAAAGTTAATTCGTGCCGGCAGGAATATCGATCTGTCGCCCGGCGACAGGGTTATGGTAGTAATGGAGCAATCATTGGGTTACCGGGCCCTGCTTCTCGGATACATACTTCCATTTATTACAGTACTGATTATACTCATAACACTTACCTCACTTTCAGTTCACGAACTGTTAGCAGGGCTTATATCCATCGGGGCAATGGCGGTTTACTATCTGGTGATTTATCTGAATAAAGAGAAAATTAGCAGGAAGTTTTCATTTACAATAAAAAAGCAGATCTAATGAGTTCGACAGTTTTAATTACAATATTATCATTAAGCATACTCGGTTTGATAGCTGCTCTGATCCTGTATTTTGTAGCACAGAAGTTTAAGGTTTTTGAAGATCCGAAGATTAATGAAGTTGAAGTTGCATTGCCTGCCGCCAACTGTGGAGGATGTGGATTTCCCGGTTGTCGTAATTTTGCGGAAGCGCTGGTAAAAGCTGAAAATTTTGATGGTTTATACTGTCCGGTCGGAGGAGCTGATACAATGGCAAATGTGGCTCAGATACTGGGGAAAACTGCTCCGGAAGTAGAACCAAGAGTAGCGGTAGTACGATGTAATGGTACTCCTGAATTCCGGGCCAGAACATCAATTTATGAGGGCGCTCCAAATTGCACAATAGTACACAACCTGTATTCTGGCGAAACAAACTGTGCGTATGGCTGCCTGGGACTCGGAGAATGTGTTGATGCTTGCGAATTTGATGCAATGTATATGGACAAAGTAACGGATCTGCCGGTAATTATTGACGACAAATGTGTAGCCTGTGGTGCCTGTGTGAGAGCCTGTCCGAAAGATATTATTGAGCTGCGTAAGAAAGCCAAAAGAGATCGGCAGATTCATGTCGCCTGTGTTAATAAAGATAAAGGTGGGCCGGCAGTTAAAGCGTGTAAAGTAGCATGTATCGGATGTGGCAAATGTGAAGAGGTATGTAATTTTGAAGCTATCACAATCGAAAACAATCTTGCATTTATTGATTCTGACAAATGCACGCTATGCAGGAAATGTGTAGTAGTTTGTCCGACCAATGCGATACATGAAATAAATTTTCCGCCACGAAAACCAAAGGTAGAAATCAAACCACAAAATGCAGAAGCGTAATTCAAATATAACTAAAAGTATAAAGTGTTGAAGACATTCCCAAAGGGAGGTGTTCATCCCTCCGAAAATAAAATTACAGCCGGTACGGCAATAGAAGTCTTACCTCTGCCAAAACAGGTAATAATACCATTGTCACAACATATTGGAGCACCTGCTAAACCAGTGGTGGCCAAAGGTGATAAGGTTAAGACCGGACAGGTTATTGCCAGTAGCCAGGGTTTTGTTTCTGCCAATATACACTCATCAGTATCAGGTAAAGTGTTAAAAATTGATAAAGCAATTAACTCATCGGGGTATAAACAAGTCTCTGTAATTATTAATGTCGAAGATGATGAATGGCTCGACACCATAGACCGTACAGGTAAACTGAAAACTGAAATTGTACTGACAGGGGAAGAGATAGTAAAAAAATGTGCCGAAAACGGCATTGTCGGAATGGGCGGAGCTACCTTCCCTACTCATATAAAACTCACTGTTCCACCCGGAAAAAAATGTGATGTGCTTATTATCAATGGTGTTGAATGTGAACCTTATCTGACATCCGACCACCGTATAATGATTGAAAAAGGTCGCGAGATGCTTACCGGCACCAGGATACTTATGAAAGCTCTTGGTGTTTCAAAGGGGATGATTGGGATAGAAAGTAATAAACCTGATGCAATTGCACATCTTAACTCTATAGCATCCGGGTTTGAAGGCATTACCGTTCATCCGCTGAAAGTAAAATATCCTCAGGGTGGAGAAAAACAACTTATTAAAGCACTTACTAATCGCGAAGTACCATCAGGCAAACTTCCTGTTGATGTAGGAGCTGTAGTACATAACGTTGGTACGGCATACGCAGTTTATGAAGCTGTACAGTTAAATAAACCACTGATCGAAAGAGTAGTAACCGTTACCGGCAAGGATATTGAAAAGCCGGGTAATATGCTGGTAAGAATCGGCACACCCCTCAGATCAGTTGTTGATGCTGCCGGAGGTGTTCCTGAAAATACGGGCAAAATTGTGAATGGCGGACCGATGATGGGTAAAGCCATCAACTCTCTTGACGTTCCGGTAACAAAAGGAACATCAGGAGTCATTCTTTTCAGTGTAGATGAATCGAAACGGAAAGCTACGAATCCCTGTATAAGGTGTGGGAAATGTGTGTCGGTTTGTCCCCTCGGACTTGAGCCTTACCTCCTTATGACACTCACTGAAAAGGAGTTTTATGACAGAGTTGAAAAAGAAAAAGTTATGGACTGCATCGAATGCGGATCTTGCAGCTATATCTGCCCTGCCGACAGGCCTCTCCTTGACTATATCAGGCTTGGCAAAAGCGAAACAGGAAAAAGGATTCGTGAGCGTAAACAAAAATAGAGATTTTTTTTAAGATAAATATTTTCAAATGAATGAATTACTAAAAGTATCACCATCTCCCCATGTATATAGCAGGGAATCAAGTCCCCGATTGATGTATGGGGTGGTGATTGCTCTTATGCCGGCTCAGCTCGCCATGATATGGTTTTTTGGCTGGGCTGCAATAATAGTTACTGCTATTTCAGTTACCTCAACAGTGATATTTGAGTACCTTATTCAAAAATTTCTGTTTAAGCAAACACCGTCAATAAAAGATGGTTCAGCCATTGTTACAGGATTGTTATTAGCATTCTGTCTGCCTGTAAACCTGCCGGCAGGCCTGATAATTCTTGGTGCATTGGTTGCTATTGGTATCGGAAAACTCACTTTCGGAGGGTTAGGTAATAACCCCTTTAACCCTGCACTGGTTGGCCGTGTTTTTCTTTTCCTTTCATTTCCTGTACAGATGACAACATGGCCGGTACCAAATGGTTTTAAAACAAGCTTCACTGATGCAACTACAGGCGCTACACCACTAAGTATATTAAACGAAAATTACGACAAGATCCCTATCGATCAGTTAATGACAGACCAGACATTTAATATGCCCGGCTACAGAGATATTTTCTGGGGTAATATGGGAGGGTCAGCTGGTGAGATTGCTGCCTTTGCATTAATAGCAGGACTTGCATATCTGCTTATCAGAAAAATCATTTCATGGCATATACCGGCTTCGATTTTAGTAACAGTTTTACTGTTTACAGGTATTCTGTGGCTTGCCAATCCTGGAAATAATGCAGATCCTCTGTACCATTTGATGACCGGAGGACTATTACTGGGTGCAATATTCATGGCAACCGATTATGTAACATCACCAATGTCAGCTAAAGGAATGGTAATATATGGTATAGGCATAGGTGTTCTAACTGTACTCATTAGGAGGTTCGGAGCATATCCCGAAGGTATTCAGTTTGCAATACTTATAATGAACGCCGTTACGCCATTGATAAACATATACATTAAACCATCAAGGTTTGGAGAGGAGGTTAAGCATGTCTAATAAAGAATCTACCCTGGGTAATATGGTGATTGCGTTACTCGTGATTACTTTTGTGGCATCCGCCTCATTAGGAGGTGTTTATGAAATAACTAAAGAGCCGATAGCAGCTGCGAAGCTGGCAAAAAAAAACAGCGCAATAAGCCAGGTCATACCCGAATTTACAAATAATCCGGGTGATGAAGAGTATAAAATTCCTGTGGATGGGGATACACTCTATTTTTACCCCGGGAGGAATGGAGATCAGTTGATCGGAACAGCTATTGAGACTTTTACAGGAATGGGATTTACCGGAAAGATAAAAGTGATGGTTGGATTACTGCCCGACGGCACTATTAATGATGTTGCTGTTCTTGAGCATGCTGAGACACCCGGGTTGGGAGATAAAATGGAAAGGAAAAAATCAGACTGGAGTCTTCAGTTTCAGGGAAAAAACCCTGCTGAATTTAAGATTGCAGTCACCAAAGATGGTGGTGATATAGATGCCATCACCGCATCAACTATCAGCTCGAGGGCTTTCTGCGATGCTGTGGAAAAAGCTTATAAGGCATATATGAATAATAAATAACAGGTAAATTCAATAGTATGAACCAGATAAAGAATTTTACAAAAGGTTTTATTAAGGAGAACCCTGTTTTTGTTCTCTTCCTCGGCCTTTGTCCGGTACTTGGCGTTACAACCTCCGCTATTAATGGAATAGGGATGGGACTGGCAACTACCTTTGTTCTTGTGATGTCAAATTTTGTAGTATCACTTATCAAGAATTTTGTTCCGGATAAGGTTAGAATACCTTCATTTATCGTGATAATCGCTTCATTCGTTACAATAGTTGAACTGACTATGCAGGCTTACCTGCCCTCTCTTTTTGAAGCACTTGGACTTTTTATTCCACTTATCGTTGTTAACTGTGTAGTACTCGGGCGGGCAGAAGCATTTGCCTCTAAAAACAACATTTTCTCATCGATAATTGACGGACTTGGAATTGGACTTGGTTTTACATTCGCTCTGTTTTTGCTTGGCTCGGTAAGGGAGATTCTTGGATCAGGATCGATCTTCAATTTCAAATTCATAGAAGGTGACGGAATACTCATTTTTATACTTTCCCCCGGCGCTTTTATCGCCCTTGGATACCTGATAGTACTGGTTAATAAACTCAAAAAGAAAGGAGCCTGATTATGGAATATATTATTATTGTTATATCAGCGATCTTTGTAAATAACATCGTACTCAGCAAGTTCCTGGGGATTTGTCCGTTTATAGGCGTATCTGCCCGTATTGAGACCTCTATCGGAATGTCAGGAGCAGTGATGTTTGTAATGACCATTGCCACCCTTGTAACCTATCTTATCCAGACCTATCTGCTTGATAAACTTGGAATAGGATTTATGCAGACAATCACCTTTATCCTCGTTATTGCTTTTCTGGTACAACTTGTCGAAATAATCCTAAAAAAGGTCAGTCCCTCTCTTTACCAGGCCCTTGGCATATTCCTCCCGCTCATAACAACAAACTGTGCAGTACTTGGAGTAGCTCTGATGTCGGTACAGAATAACTTCAACCTGATGGAAAGCGTTGTATTTGCCATAGCCAACTCAATTGGCTTTGGGCTGGCACTAATTATATTTGCAGGATTAAGGGAGCATCTCGAACTTGCTGATGTTCCTGAACCTTTCAGGGGAGTACCAATTGCCTTCGTAGTAGCTGGATTACTCGCAATGGCATTTATGGGATTTGCAGGTATCGTTTAGGTCAATCTTCATATTCCATTGTGATCTTTGTTCCGTATGATTTATCCTCGAGCTTAAATGCCTCGGTAATAACACTTTTGCCTCCTCCATTTTCCAGAAAACAGAGGCATGCCTGTATTTTTGGCGCCATACTTCCTTTTGTAAACTGTCCCTCTTCAAGATACCTGAGTGTATCCTTATAATTAAGAAACTCCTTTATCTCCTGGTTTGGTTTTTTATAGTTAATGTATACATACGGAACATCTGTAAGAATATAAAATTCATCTGCACCGATATCAGATGCCAGAAGTGATGATGCCATATCCTTATCAATAACCGCCTCAACCGGTCTTACATTACTATTCTTATCGATATATACCGGAACTCCTCCTCCCCCTGCAGCAATAACGATATTCCCTTTCCGGGCAAGATCTTCAATAATCTTTTCGTTCATTACCCTAATTGGTTTTGGTGAAGGAACAACTCTCCTGAAGCCACTATCCTCCTTAACCTCTTCAAGAAATTTCCATCCCTTTTTTTCTTCCAGTTCCTTTGCCTGCAACTCACTATATATCTTCCCAACTCTCTTTTGCGGATCTTTAAAAGCCTGATCATTCTCATTAACCACAACCTGTGTTACCAGGCAAACAACATTTTTCTCAATACCATGCTTAAAAAGTATATTCCTGAACATACGCTCTATCATGTATCCAATCCCTCCCTGAGTATCAGCAACACATATATCAATTGGCATTTGTGCAATATTGTAAACCTGCTCACCTGCATCATTACGCATTAACACATTACCAACCTGGGGTCCGTTTCCAT
Source organism: Bacteroidales bacterium (assembly GCA_030596125.1). Classification (GTDB taxonomy): domain Bacteria; phylum Bacteroidota; class Bacteroidia; order Bacteroidales; family VadinHA17; genus JAUVKT01. The sequence goes on from JAUVKT010000017.1 coordinate 35,810, forward strand.
GAGTGATAACAATATCGTATCCTGCCTTGATAAGAAATATTAAATTTTCAAGGGTATCGGTAGTATTCTGCTCCTGTTCTTCAATAGTTCCCACCTGGTTGCCTCGCAAAAGTGCGTTGCCACCTAAAGCTATTACTGCCAGTTTTTTCATTCCGTAATAAAATATTTATGTCTGAATAAGCTTATCAAAATTATGTAATAATAAATTATTGAGGCTCCTTTGAACAAATATATTAATCAATAAACAGCTCTTTATTAAAGGGAAATCACAAATTTATTATTTTAAATATTAATTTATTACATTTACAATCATTAAATAAACCTATTTTAGCAGCGAGGGTGAAGAATTATATTGTATCTCTTTTTTCAATTATCACTCTTCTTGGATTGGCCGGTTGTAAAAAATCATCAGTCAAAACAATTGATGAAGGTGAAATTCATTATAAAATAATCTATAATGGCAGACAGGGCACCATCCCTGAGGAGCTTATGCCTAATACTCTTATCGTAAAATTTAAGAATGACAAATCCATTATGGAAATAACAGCTCCTATTGGTAATAACGGCATCTATAATCTATTTGATACCGACAATAATATAAACCATACCTATATCAGTTTTCTCGGCCTCAAATACTATTACATTGGTGAGACCGGTGAGATACCTCCCGGTATTGATCCCATGGAAGATATGGTTCTGAAAAAGACAGATAAAGTTAAAGACATTGGAGGCTTACTATGTAAACACGCAACTGCTAAGCTCGATGGGATTGAACGCACTTTTGATATATGGTATACATCAGAGATCTATCTTACAGACCCAAATTGTTCCACTCCTTTCAAGGAACTTGACGGGGTTCTGCTAAATTTTTTCTACCGAATGGGAGATATGATCGTTGAGTTCGAGACAGAAGGTATTTATCAGCGACCTGTCGCTGATAAGGATTTTATTAAGGATAATAAATACAGGAGGATCAAACGTGAGGATATGGACTCAATCATCTCCAAAATGATGAGTTTATAGCAAACCCTACCGTTTTAACATACATTAAATTTTATTACCTTTATCATTCGTAAATCCAAAGTGATTTTAGCATAATCATTTATTAAACAATTTTTTACAAAGCTATCTACGTTATCTGATGAGTGGAAAAATAAAGAGAGTAAAAAAGAAAATATCCGAAAAAAAGAAGAACGAACAGGGATCTTCTTACTCCCTCATAGGAGATGAGAGGTTTAAATTTATTATCGGTTTACTAATAACCGGATTTGCAGTATATCTCTTCTTTGCTTTTATTGCCTATCTGTTCTGGTGGAAGGCAGATCAGAGTTTCGATACATCCATGGTTATTTCAGGTGCTGAAATTGAGGTAAAAAACTGGTCAGGGAAAAGCGGAGCATGGTTTGCAGATATTTTTGTTAATAAGGGTTTTGGTCTGGCTGCTTTTTTTATACCTGTTATGTTTGCGGCAATAGGACTCCGACTCCTCAACCTCAGGAGGATAAAGGCAGGAATCATAAGCAGGAATATGATCCTCGGGATTATTATTATCTCCATCGCGCTTGGTTATATTTTTGGTCCGGCCGGCGGCATATTCGGTAGCGGGCCTGGTGGGTCGCACGGCTATTTTGTAAGCAGATGGCTGAATGCATTTATTGGAAAACTGGGCACAGGTATTTTTGTCGCAGTACTGCTGTTGTCCTACCTGATGATAGTGTTTAAACTGAATCCTGTAACATTAAAAAATTGGTTCGCCAAAAGGGAAAAAGCGAGTTCTGACCAACCCGATAGCACACAAATGAATGATCCGGTTGAGGCAGACGATAAAAACCATTCTGAAGCCTTCGGAGGTATTACAACTATAAGCAATACCGGTGAGGATGAGGGGAAACAAGACGAGTTCAAAATTATTAACACCCTTAACGAAAAGAACCCATCCAGGAATAACGTGGAAGATAAATCCGGCAATGGAAATTCTCAGACAATAATAAATGATATCGATGAAAAGAACGGTGATAGTGAAAATGGTGTAACAATCTCCATCACCAAAGCTGAGGAAGGAGAGCAGCTTACCGATAAGGAGATGAAAAAAATAACTGAAAATTATGACCCTAAACTTGACCTCTCCAATTTCCAGATGCCACCTCTTTCACTGCTTGAAGAATACAGGTCAGACACCACCTTTGATGATACAGAGATAATCGAAAAAAAAGAGACTATAGTAAAAACTCTTTCAGACTACAACATAAATATCAAGCATATCTCGGCTACGGTAGGGCCTACAGTAACCCTTTACGAAATTGTTCCTGAAAAAGGTGTCAGGGTCGCCAAGATAAAATCACTCGACAATGATATAGCTCTCAGCCTTTCAGCCTTTGGAATAAGGATTATTGCACCAATACCTGGCAGAGGGACCGTAGGTATAGAGGTGCCGAACAAAATGCCTGAGACTGTATCAATGAAATCACTAATTTCCTCAAAAGTATTCCAGGAAAGTAAATTTGAACTGCCAATTGCTATCGGCCGTACAATTACGAATGAGCCCCTCATGATGGATCTTGCCAAAATGCCTCACCTGCTTGTAGCAGGGGCTACAGGTCAGGGGAAATCAGTTGGATTGAATGTAATTATCAGCTCTCTTATTTACCGCAAACATCCTGCTGAATTAAAATTTGTACTGATAGACCCCAAGATGGTTGAGCTAACTATGTATTCACGGATTGAGAAACATTACCTTGCAAAGTTACCTGACGCCGAAAACCCAATTATAACAGATTCCAGAAAAGTGGTTAACACCCTTAACTCACTGATAATTGAAATGTTAAGCAGATACGAACTTCTCCGTAAGGGCGAAGTGAGAATTATTAAAGAGTATAATGATAAGTTCAAAGCACGAAAACTGAATCCTGAGAACGGACACCGCTTCCTGCCCTACATTGTACTTATTATT
>JAUVKT010000126.1 GCA_030596125.1 Bacteroidales bacterium
AAAAGGGGCGGATCAACTTTGATCCGCCCCTACCGTGTTAAATTATTTATAAGATTAGTTGCCTCCGAGTATCAGTGGCATCCCGTCTTTTCCGGAACCTATCACTACAACTTTAGCATTGGGTGATTCTGCCAGTTTTAGAGTGGCATCAATACCTTTTTGTTTTAAGATTTTGTCGGTCAGACTGGCATTTAAAATTCTGTTGTAAGTGGCAATACCATTGGCTTCAATTTCCTTTCTCTCTGCTTCCTGCACCTCTTTTTCATTAATAAACTTCATGGCAAGAGATTCCTGCTCATATGTAAGCTTGCTTTCAATAGCTTTTTTTATCTCTGCAGGAAGGATAATCGACCTGATCAGAAGAGCCTGCATATCGATATTATTCTTACTAAGAATTTTGGCGGTTTCCACAATAACTGACTGCTCAACCTCATTTCTCTTGGTTGAATATATCTCTTCAGCAGAATAGCGCCCGGTAACCTGTCGTACAGTAGATCTTACTTCAGGTATTACAAGCCTGTTAATATAATTTGCCCCGAAAATTTCATGCAGATAGCCTACTCTCTCATATTGAGGGTTAAATCGTACCGTGATATCCATCTGAATTGACAACCCGTTCTTATCAAGTACGTCCATTGTCTCTTCATTTTTCTGCTCTTTCACATCATACCTGTGAAGTGAATTCCATGGTGCTACAATCTTCAGTCCGGTACCAACAATATTATCCTTTTCCAGAACACCCGAAATTGAGTGGAAAATCACTGCTCTTTCTCCCGGGTTAATAACGTAGAACATGCGGCTCCCAAACAATAGCATAATAACTACTATTATCGAAGCTGTTACAATTAAAGTTTGTCTCTGTTTCATTTTATTATGATTTTTAGTTTACCTCGTTTTTCGAATTACAAAAGTACTCTATTTTTCTTTATTAATTGGTTAATTAATATCAACATGTTAATATTGCAGATATTTTTCATGATTTATGAAACAGACTGAACTTATTACAAATCCCGATGGATCGATATTCCATCTTCACCTGAAACCTGTAGATATCGCCCAAAAGATAGTTATTGTGGGAGACCCTGATCGTGTTGAAATGGTTTCATCGTTTTTTGATTCAATAAGAGTCAGAAAACAAAACAGGGAGTTTAACACAGTTACCGGCACTTACAAATCAAAAGAGATAACTGTAATCTCCAGCGGCATTGGAACAGACAACATTGATATATTGCTAAATGAACTTGATGCAATAGTAAATTTTAATCTCTCCACAAAAAAACCACACGACACAAAAACGTCTCTTGAGATAATAAGGATTGGCACGTCGGGCGGACTACAGGGAGAAATTGAGCCGGGAAGTTTTGTTATAACTGAAAAGGCAATCGGATTCGATGGAGTGATGAATTATTATAGTGGTATTGAAGCAATAAGCGATATCTCTTTTGAAAAGGAGTTCATGGAGTATACAAAATGGCCTGACCGTCTTTCATACCCATACATCATTGAATCAGACAGAGAACTGTTCACCAGGTTTGAGTCTGTCGGTATTACCAGCGGATACACTGTTTCATCACCCGGCTTTTATGGTCCTCAGGGAAGAACACTTACGATAGAGCCATATATCCCAAATATAAATGATCTTCTTGGATCCTTCAGGTACAAAGGGAATAAGATCATGAATTACGAAATGGAGAGTTCAGCCATATACGGACTGTCTAAAATGTTAGGACACAAAGCTGTTACAATATGTGCGGTAATCGGTAATCGTGTTACCGGAAAGTTTCTTGTAGATTACAAGCCAAACATTACAGAGCTTATCGGGCTAGTACTTGAACATCTCTGAAAAAATACTATTTGGCGTAATTAACAGCTCGTGTTTCCCTTATTACCGTTATCTTAACCTGTCCCGGGTATGTCATCTCATCCTGTATCTTACGTGCTATATCCTGTGACAACTTTTCGGCATCCTTATCGGAAACTGAGTCAGATCCTACAATAACACGAAGTTCCCTGCCTGCCTGAATTGCATAGGTTTTAAGTACACCCGGATACTGCAGGGCAATATTCTCAAGCTCCTTCAGCCTCTTGATATATAGTTCAACGACCTCCCGTCTTGCACCTGGTCGTGCTCCTGAGATCGCATCACATACCTGTACAATAGGTGCTATCAGGGTTGTCATCTCAACTTCATCGTGATGTGAACCAATAGCATTTGCCACCTCTGGTTTCTCCTTATATTTTTCGGCCAGTTTCATACCATAAACTGCGTGTGGCAGTTCAGGTTCCTCATCAGGTACCTTACCAAGGTCATGCAGAAGTCCGGCTCTTTTTGCCAGCTTGGAATTCAATCCAAGTTCTGAAGCCATAACAGAACAGAGATTTGCAACCTCTCTAGAGTGTTGAAGAAGATTTTGTCCGTACGATGATCTGTATTTCATCTTACCAATTAGCCTGATAAGTTCAGGATGCAAACCGTGAATACCAAGGTCAATTGCAGTTCGTTTGCCAACTTCTACAAGTTCCTCCTCTATATGTTTACGTGTCTTTTCTACAATTTCTTCAATACGGGCCGGGTGAATCCTTCCATCAGATACCAGTTGATGAAGTGAAAGCCTGGCTATTTCCCGTCTCACAGGATCGAAAGCAGAAAGTACGATAGCTTCAGGAGTATCATCTACTATGATCTCAACTCCTGTAGCAGCTTCGAGTGCCCTGATATTACGGCCCTCTCTGCCAATTATACGTCCCTTGATCTCGTCCGATTCGATATGGAAAACAGTAACTGAATTTTCTACGGCAACTTCGGTGGCAACACGCTGGATAGTCTGAACGACAATACGTTTTGCCTCTTTATTTGCCGTCATTTTTGCCTCATCAACTATCTCATTGATATAGGACATCGCACCCGTTTTTGCCTCCTCTTTAAGAGACTCCATTATCTGGCTCTTTGCATCTTCTGCAGAGAGACCCGATATTTTTTCAAGCTGTTCGACCTGCTGCCGGTGCATCTTTTCGAGTTCTTCACTCTTTTTATCAACCAGTTCAAGCTGGTTAGTAAGATTCTCCCTGATTGCAGCTATCTCGTTATGATTTCGCTGATTTTCCTCAATTTTCTGAGATAGCGACATCTCCTTCTGTTTGATACGATTCTCAGACGTAGCTATCTTACTGTTTTTTTCGCCGATATACTTTTCGTGTTCAGCTTTTAACTGAAAGAATTTCTCTTTTGCCTGTAGAATTTTTTCTTTTCTCAATACTTCGGCTTCGGCCTCAGCATCACTTATTGTTCTGGTACGCTTTTTTTTAAGAGAAACACTCCAGAACAAAAAAGACAATATCAATCCTACAGTAAAAACTCCGGCAAACATCAGCAGATCAGGCAATCCCAATGTTATTTTTGCTAAAATTATCTGTGTCATATTACTACTTATTTATAAATAAAAACCCGCAGAGTTCCCCCAACTTTTATAAAACCCCATAATAATTATGGAAGGAGCTGCTAATTTACGTCGAGCTTCCAATGTCCAAAGGAACCACGCCGAAACGTGGCTATGGCCTGCTCTATTCAAACTAAGCTACACTCCAATTTAAAAACTGTTGAGTTTCAAAAATGAATGAAGAAACAATGCGGGCAATTTCTAGCTATTTAAAAGAACGTCTTTACTCTCTTCTTCAAGAACCGAGTCAATCCTTGAACTCAATTCCCTGAGTGAATGGGTCAGATCATCATTATCTGATTTCGTCTCAACATCCAGCATCTGTATTACGTACTGCAGAGCTGCCATTGCAAGAAAGTCCTGGATATCCTTATCAACATATTTCTGCTTATACTGCAAAACCTTTTCGTTGATCATCCTGGCTGCTTTCCTGATATCCTCCTCCTCATCCCTGTTCACCTTTAATGGATAATACCTGTCCGCTACATTAATTCTGATGGAAAGCTTATCATCCATTGTTATATATTATTTAAAAGAGCAATACAATTATCTATTTCCCGCACTAAATCAGTTATCCGTTTTTTCGCATCATCTGTCTCAACACCTCCACCCATCATTGCACCGGATAACTTTGCCCTGTCAAATTCCTTATTAATCAATTCTAAATCCTTTTCCTTTTTTACGAGTAATTCCCTTAACTCCTCTTTTTCTGACCGAACCCTGATAAGTTCTTCCTTCGTGGCCCTGTGACCATCTATCAGCTCATTTACACTTCGCTTCAAAAGGATCAACTCCTCCATTTCACGTCCGGACATATAATTCTGTTGTTTATTACAAAATTACGACCGAAAAACGGATTTTCAAAAAAAATGAACCAATAGTTTGGTATGAATGATGGTAATGATAGTTTTGCAAATTATATAGAATTTGCTCATTTTACACTTTTTTGACCGGAATGTATAAAACATTTATAATAATTGCAGCACTCCTGATTGCAGGAAACGATCATAAATCATCTCTTTTCGTTTCACCATTAGATATACCCTTAATTCTATCGGCCAATTTCGGAGAGCTACGTTCAGGTCATTTTCATTCCGGAGTTGATTTTAAGACAAATGGTGTAAAGGGTGAACCGGTATATTCCGTGGCTGATGGTTATATATACAGGATAAGTGTTAGTCCGACCGGATTTGGAAAAGCCCTCTATATAAGGCATTCAGATGGTCTTTCGACAGTATATGGCCATCTTGATAGTTTTATCCCCTCTATAACTGAATTTGTTACCGGATATCAGTATAAGAAAGAGAGCTTCCGTGTAGAGATCTTTCCGGAGAAAGATCAGTTTATTATGCATAAGGGAGAATTAATAGGGTTTTCCGGTAATTCAGGCGGTTCTCTGGGACCACATCTCCATTTTGAGGTTCGTAACTCTGCAAATGAAAATCCTCTCGATCCAATACAGTATTTACCTGTGGAAGATAATATTAAACCCATAATAAACCTGCTTATGGTCTATTCGGGTAACCCTGCAGCTATTGCGAACGGATATGGAGAAAAGGCAAAATTCTATGTAAGCGGAAGTGGCGGCAAATATCATCTTACCGGCAATGATCCTCTTAAAGTTTCCGGCAAAGCCGGATTCGGGATATCAACCTGGGATTTTGTCGATAATAGCTGGAGTAAATGCGGTGTAAGGTCCATTGATGTTAAAATGGATGGGGAAATTATTTACAACCATACAATTGATGAATTTTCATTTTCAGAAACACGCTACATAAACAGCCATATTGATTATGAAGAGTATGTCAGGACAAAAAGTTACGTGCAGAAAGCCTTTGTTTCGCCAAACGACAAACTCAGCATTTATAAAGAGATAGAAGGAAACGGACTGGTAACCCTGACGGATCATGATCTGCACCGGATATCAATACTTGTAACCGATTATAATGGCAACAGATCATCACTTGAATTCAATATTCAAAAAGATAGATCACAGACTGAGAATTTCAATACCGGGACTTTCGTTAAAAAGATGCCATTTGCGATGCCAAATAATTTTTCACACCATGATATAAAAGTTGCCTTTCCGGAGAATTCATTTTATGATACCCTGTTTTTCGATTACAGGAAATCCCCTGCCGGAGACGAATATTATGCTGACATTCATCACGTTCATAACCGGTATTTTCCGGTTCACAAACACTTTAATCTCTCTATTAAACCTGATGTTGTGAATGAGCACCTGAATGACAAAATGTGTTTTGTTTATCTTGAT